>CAMHZO010000014.1:0-33969 GCA_946190205.1 Streptococcus mitis
CACGTCTACGAAAAAGTTAAGACATCATTCAAGGATAAAGAAGGAAACGAAATTCCAGGAAATCCAAGTGAAGATGGCGAACAACCTAAGAAAGATATCCCAGGATACCGCTTCGTAGAGACTAAGAAACTTCCAAATGGCGATACAGAGCACGTCTACGAAAAAGTTAAGACATCATTCAAGGATAAAGAAGGAAACGAAATTCCAGGAAATCCAAGTGAAGATGGTGAACGACCTAAGAAAGATATCCCAGGATACCGCTTCGTAGAGACTAAGAAACTTCCAAATGGCGATGTAGAACACGTCTACGAAAAAGTTGTAACGCCAACTCCAACACCTGCTCCATTTGAATACAAAGTCATTACAACTTATGTAGATGAAAACGGAGAATTAATCATCCCAGATGAAAATGGTTCACATCCAGGTAAAGAATTAAAAGGATATGAAATCGTTCGTACTGAAAAAGATGAAAATGGAAATGTCCGTAACATTTACCGTAAGATTCAATCTCACAAACCAGTACAACCAGTTAAGCCAGCAACTCCAGCAATGCCTGAACAGCCAGCTAAACCTCAAGTACCGGCTACTCCAGCACAACCAGTACAACCAATGGCTGTGAAAGAAGCTGAAGCTAAGCGCGAATTGCCAAATACTGGTACAGAAGACAATGCTCGTCTAGCAGCACTTGGACTTCTCGGAGTATTGAGTGGATTTGGTCTTGTAGCTCGTAAGAAGAAAGAAGACTAAGCTTTCTAATTGATATGATTTGTTTTCAATGACATATCTGCTTAAAACTGATGAATCGAAATGATTCATCAGTTTTTTGCTGTTATCAGTAGGGGAGGGGGATAGAGTAGATATAGAAATCAGCCTCTCAGAGAGGAAATAATGATTATACTTTCGTATTTCGGAGAAAATATGGTATAATAGAGAGTAAAAACTTTGAAAGAAAGAAAAAGATGAATTTAAAAGATTATATTGCAACAATTGAAAATTATCCGAAGGAAGGTATTACTTTCCGTGATATCAGTCCTTTGATGGCTGATGGAAATGCTTATAGCTATGCTGTTCGTGAAATCGTTCAGTATGCTACTGACAAGAAAATTGATATGATTGTAGGGCCTGAAGCTCGTGGTTTTATCGTGGGCTGTCCAGTTGCCTTTGAGTTAGGAATTGGTTTTGCGCCTGTTCGTAAGCCAGGTAAATTGCCACGCGAAGTTATTTCTGCTGACTATGAAAAAGAGTACGGTGTTGATACCTTGACCATGCACGCGGATGCCATCAAGCCAGGTCAACGTGTTCTTATCGTAGATGACCTCTTAGCAACTGGTGGAACTGTTAAGGCAACTATCGAGATGATTGAAAAACTTGGTGGTGTTGTAGCAGGTTGTGCCTTCCTTGTTGAATTGGATGAATTGAACGGCCGTGAAAAAATCGGTGACTACGATTACAAGGTTCTTATGCATTATTAATGGAAAACAGTCCTTAGGGCTGTTTTCTCTACATTAGGATATAAAAATAGACTATAGCTAGTTAGAGAAAAACTATAATTGAAAACTATATCTTCTTGCAGTATAATAAAAGGACTAAGTGTTTGAGATTTGGCTTCAAACATATGCAATTATTCCTGAAAGAGTACAGTTAGGAGAGGGTTATGCCGATTCGAATTGATAAAAAATTGCCAGCTGTTGAGATTTTACGGACAGAGAATATCTTTGTCATGGATGATCAACGTGCGGCCCACCAAGATATCCGTCCCTTGAAGATTTTAATCTTAAATCTCATGCCACAGAAAATGGTCACAGAGACCCAGTTGTTGCGCCATTTGGCCAATACACCCCTGCAACTGGATATTGATTTTCTCTATATGGAGAGTCACCGTTCTAAAACAACTCGTTCAGAACACATGGAGACCTTTTATAAAACTTTTCCTGAAGTTAAGGACGAGTATTTTGATGGGATGATTATCACGGGTGCTCCAGTTGAGCATTTACCATTTGAGGAAGTGGACTATTGGGAGGAATTTAGCCAGGTGCTTGAGTGGTCCAAGACCCATGTCTATTCGACCCTTCATATCTGTTGGGGTGCTCAGGCTGGACTCTATCTGCGCTATGGGGTGGAAAAATACCAGATGGATAGTAAATTATCAGGGATTTATCCTCAGGATACTTTAAAGGAAGGGCACCTTCTCTTTAGAGGCTTTGACGATAGCTATGTATCCCCTCATTCACGTCACACGGAGATTTCTAAGGAAGAGGTCTTAAACAAAACCAATCTCGAGATTTTATCAGAGGGTTCTCAGGTTGGGGTTTCGATTTTGGCTAGTCGTGATTTACGAGAAATTTATAGTTTTGGGCATTTGGAATATGACCGTGATACCTTGGCAAAAGAGTATTTTAGGGACCGTGATGCAGGTTTAGACCCACATATTCCAGAAAATTACTTTAAGGATGATGATGTCAATCAGACACCTTGTCTTTGTTGGTCTTCATCAGCAGCCCTCTTTTTCAGTAACTGGGTGAATTATGCGGTCTATCAGGAGACGCCTTTTGACTGGAGAAAAATAGAAGATGATGCATCTGCATTTGGGTATTTATAAGAGGAATTATGACATATTTAGACGCTTTTAAATCAGGGAACTTGGTTTTACCAAGTGCCCTGCTCTTGCATTTTAAGGAACTCTTTCCTTCCAGCGACGATTTTCTGGTCTGGCAATTTTTCTATTTGCAAAATACGACAGGTTTGGATGAAATGTCGCCAAGCCAGATTGCTGAAAGGATTGGCAAGGAAATTTCGGATGTCAATCAGGCTATTTCCAATCTGACGGAGAGGGGACTACTTCAGTATCGAACGATCGAATTGAATGGTGAAATCGAATTGCTTTTTGATGCTAGTTTGGCTCTGGAACGTTTGGATGACTTGCTTAGAGCTGCTCATTCGAGTTCAGACCAATTGACACCTCAAAATCAGCTTAAGGATTTGGTAGAAACCTTCCAGCAGGAATTAGGACGCTTGTTGACCCCTTTTGAGATTGAGGATTTGACCAAGACACTAAAGGAAGATGGCACCAGTGCTGACTTGATTAAGGAAGCTCTTCGTGAAGCTGTTTTGAATGGAAAACCAAACTGGAAGTACATTCAGGCAATTTTGAGAAACTGGCGCCATGAAGGTATCAAGAGTGTGGCTCAAATAGAGGCTAAGCGAGCAGAAAGAGAAGCAAGCAATCCTCAGTTGACACAGGTATCGGCAGATTTCCGAAATGCAATGGATCTCTGGAAGGATTAATCCTTGGAAGCAGGCTTGAAATCCGAGTAAGATTTGCAAGCTGTGTCTAATTGTGATAAAATAAATAGAAAATAAATTGAAAAAAGAGGTATGTGAAATGTCACGTAAACCATTTATCGCTGGTAACTGGAAAATGAACAAAAATCCAGAAGAAGCTAAAGCATTTGTTGAAGCAGTTGCATCAAAACTTCCTTCATCAGATCTTGTTGAAGCAGGTATCGCAGCTCCTGCAGTTGATTTGACAGCTGTTCTTGCTGCTGCAAAAGGTTCAAACCTTAAAGTTGCTGCTCAAAACTGCTACTTTGAAAATGCAGGTGCTTTCACTGGTGAAACTAGCCCACAAGTTTTGAAAGAAATCGGTACTGATTACGTTGTTATCGGTCACTCAGAACGCCGTGACTACTTCCATGAAACTGACGAAGATATCAACAAGAAAGCAAAAGCAATCTTTGCAAACGGCATGCTTCCAATCATCTGTTGTGGTGAGTCACTTGAAACTTACGAAGCTGGTAAAGCTGCTGAGTTTGTGGGTGCTCAAGTATCTGCTGCATTGGCTGGATTGACTGCTGAACAAGTTTCTGCCTCAGTTATCGCTTATGAGCCAATCTGGGCTATCGGTACTGGTAAATCAGCTTCACAAGACGACGCACAAAAAATGTGTAAAGTTGTTCGTGACGTTGTAGCTGCTGACTTTGGTCAAGAAGTTGCGGACAAAGTTCGTGTTCAATACGGTGGTTCTGTTAAACCTGAAAACGTTGCTTCATACATGGCTTGCCCAGACGTTGACGGTGCCCTTGTTGGTGGTGCGTCACTTGAAGCTGAAAGCTTCTTGGCATTGCTTGACTTTGTAAAATAATTAGTAAGTAGCAAAAGCTAGGTGGAACAGCATTCAGATGTCTGTTCCATTTTTTATAGGGGAGGAAAGATTGAAAACAAAGATTGGAAAAATTGGATTAGCAGGTGCCTTTTTGCTTGGATTGGCAGTCAATCAAGTGGCTGCAAATGAAGCTGAAGCGAAAGCATCTTCGGAAGAAAGCAGTGTTCAAGCTTCTTCTAGTAAGGTAGAAGAAAAGAAATCAGAAACGACTACAAGTCAAAAAGAAGAAGAGAAAAAGGTTGAGACTTCTTCTAGTCAGCGTCCAGAGAAAAAGGAAGAAGTAAAAGAGACGCGAGCTAGTAGTCAGAAAGAAGAAAGTAATCCAAATTCAACATCAGCACACTGGGAAGGTGACTTCTATGTAAAATCAGATGGTTCAAAAGCTAAGAGTGAGTGGATTTTCGATACTAACTACAATAGTTGGTTTTATATAAAGTCTGATGGTCGTTATGCCCAAAAAGAATGGCATGGAAATTATTACCTCAAAGCGGGTGGTTACATGGCTAAAAATGAATGGGTTTACGATAACAATTATAAGAGCTGGTTCTACCTCAAGGCAGACGGTTCTTATGCAAATCAAGAATGGCAGAAAATCAATGGCAAATGGTACTATTTCAAGAAATGGGGCTATATGGCTAAAAGTCAGTGGCAAGGAAATTATTTCTTGAATGGTCAAGGTGCCATGATGCAAAATGAATGGCTTTATGACCCAGCTTATTCTTCTTATTTCTATCTTAAGGCAGATGGTTCTTATGCTAATGAACAGTGGCAAAAGATTGATGGAAAGTGGTATTATTTTAAGAAGTGGGGATACATGGCTCAAGATGAGTGGCATGGAAACTACTATCTTACTGAAAGTGGTGTCATGGCAACAGGTGAGTTAATCATGGACGATACTCGTTATACTTTTGCCGATTCAGGGGAACTGAAAGAAAAGAAAGCCTTGAATGTTGGTTGGGTTTATCGAAATGGACACCGTTATTTCTTTAACCATCGTGAAGAACAGGTTGGAACTGACCGTGCTAAGAAGGTTATTGATGTCAGTGAGCATAATGGCCGCATTAGTGATTGGAAAAAGGTTATCCAGGAAAATGGAGTTGATGGTGTTATTGTGCGCTTAGGATACAGCGGTGTAGAAGATAAGGAATTGGCACATAATATTCAAGAATTTAATCGACTAGGTATTCCTTATGGTGTTTATCTTTATACCTATGCAGAAAATGAAACAGATGCTGAGAATGATGCTAAGCAGACTATTGAACTCTTGAAGAAATACAAGATGAACTTATCTTATCCAATCTACTATGATGTTGAAAACTGGGAGTATGAAAATAAATCTAAGAAAGCTCCAGCAGATACAGACACTTGGGTTAAAATTATCAATAAGTATATGGAAACCATGAAGCATGCTGGTTACCAAAACGTGAAAGTTTATAGCTATCGTCAACTTTTGCAAACTCGTTTGAATCATCCAAATATTTTACAACATGTAAACTGGGTTGCAGCCTATACGGATGCGCTTGATTGGAATAATCCTCATTATTCAGGAGAAAAAGGATGGCAATATACTTCATCTGACTCTCTTAAAGGGATTCGAGGACGTGTGGATGTCAGCGTCTGGTATTAAGATGTAAAACTGAGAAAAGAGTGTACATTTGTATGCTCTTTTCTTTATTTTATCTCTGTTAAGAGAGATTGAAAGTGACTGGGTTTCATTCTAAAAAATTCTTAAATTATCAGTCTATTGCAACTTTTCTCATGTGAGTCATTTGGCTTGCTATTGGTTTTCCTTAGTAGTATACTAAGGTAGTAATCATTAAGAAGTGGTTACAAAAAATAATAAACGAGGTAAAATAAAATGGTAGAATTGAAAAAAGAAGCAGTAAAAGACGTAACATCATTGACAAAAGCAGCGCCAGTAGCATTGGCAAAAACAAAGGAAGTATTGAACCAAGCTGTTGCTGATTTGTACGTAGCTCATGTGGCTTTGCACCAAGTACACTGGTATATGCGTGGTCGTGGTTTCCTTGTATGGCATCCAAAAATGGATGAGTACATGGATGCTCTTGATGGTCACTTGGATGAAATCAGCGAACGTTTAATTACCCTTGGTGGCAAACCTTACTCAACTTTGACAGAATTCCTTCAACACAGTGAAATCGAAGAAGAAGAAGGAGAATTCCGTAACGTTGAAGAAAGCTTGGAACGTGTCCTAGATGTTTATCGTTATCTCATCACTCTATTCCAAAAAGCTTTGGATGTTACTGATGAAGAAGGTGATGATGTGACAAACGATATCTTTGTTGGTGCTAAAGCTGAACTTGAGAAAACGGTTTGGATGCTTGCGGCAGAACTTGGACAAGCTCCCGGTTTGTAAGAAATAATAGATATATAAATCTGTAGGAATTTTCTTACAGATTTTTTCTATTCTGCAAGCTATTCCAAACCAGTCTTTTTTTGAGTTTTTTGATAAAATAGTACTATCAGTGAAAAGGATGGAAGCATGACTAAGAAAATTGTAGCTATTTGGGCCCAGGATGAAGAGGGTGTGATTGGTAAGGACAATCGTCTGCCTTGGTATTTACCAGCAGAACTGCAACACTTCAAAGAAACAACTCTGAATCATGCTATCTTGATGGGGCGCGTGACCTTTGATGGGATGGGGCGTCGCTTGCTTCCAAAACGGGAGACCTTGATTTTGACACGTAACCCAGAAGAAAAGATAGATGGAGTTGCTACTTTTCAGGATATCCAGTCTGTCTTGGACTGGTATCAGGCTCAAGAAAAGAATCTCTATATTATCGGTGGGAAGCAGATTTTTCAGGCTTTTGAGCCCTACCTTGACGAAGTGATTGTGACTCAAATTCATGCTCGGGTGGAGGGAGATACCTATTTCCCTGAGGAGTTTGACTTGTCTCTTTTTGAGACAGTTTCAAGCAAATCCTATACCAAAGATGAGAAGAATCCTTATGATTTTACCATCCAATACCGCAAGAGAAAGGAAGTCTAATGGAACGTAGTATATTTGGTTTTTTCACAGCCATGCTGTGTTTGGTCTGCTTGCTTGCTGGAGCACAGGCTTTTCGTAAAAAGCGCTATGGACTTTCTGTCCTGCTCTGGTTAAATGCCTTTACCAATTTGGTCAATAGTATCCATGCTTTTTACATGACCTTATTTTAGATAGAATGACAGTATAGAATAGAACGGAAGGAAATCATGCCTACAAATAGGAATAATGATATGATGGTTTATTGCTCATTTTGTGGCAAAAGCCAAGAAGAAGTACAAAAAATAATCGCAGGTAACAACGCCTTTATCTGTAATGAATGTGTGGAGTTAGCCCAGGAAATCATTCGTGAGGAGTTGGCGGAAGAAGTCTTGGCAGACTTGTCTGAAGTTCCAAAACCAATTGAACTCCTCCATATCTTGAACCACTATGTAATTGGTCAAGATCGTGCCAAACGTGCCTTGGCAGTGGCAGTTTACAACCACTACAAACGTATCAATTTCCACGATACGCGTGAAGAGTCGGAAGATGTAGATTTGCAGAAGTCAAACATCTTGATGATTGGCCCAACTGGTTCAGGGAAAACTTTCCTTGCTCAGACCTTGGCTAAGAGCTTAAATGTGCCTTTTGCGATTGCGGATGCGACAGCTCTTACCGAGGCTGGTTATGTGGGTGAGGACGTGGAAAATATTCTTCTCAAACTCTTGCAGGCTGCTGACTTTAACATTGAACGTGCAGAGCGTGGCATTATCTATGTGGATGAAATTGACAAGATTGCTAAGAAGAGTGAGAACGTGTCTATCACACGTGATGTTTCTGGTGAAGGCGTGCAACAAGCCCTTCTCAAGATTATCGAAGGAACTGTTGCTAGCGTGCCGCCTCAAGGTGGACGCAAACATCCGCAACAAGAGATGATTCAAGTGGATACCAAAAATATTCTCTTCATCGTGGGTGGTGCTTTTGATGGCATTGAAGAAATTGTCAAACAACGTCTGGGTGAAAAAGTCATCGGATTTGGTCAAAATAATAAAGCGATTGACGAAAACAGCTCTTACATGCAAGAAATCATCGCAGAAGATATTCAAAAATTTGGTATTATCCCTGAGTTGATTGGACGCTTGCCTGTTTTTGCTGCTCTTGAGCAATTGACGGTTGATGACTTGGTTCGTATCTTGAAAGAGCCAAGAAATGCCTTGGTCAAACAATACCAAACCTTGCTTTCTTATGATGATGTCGAGTTGGAATTTGACGACGAAGCCCTTCAAGAAATCGCCAATAAGGCTATCGAACGCAAAACTGGTGCGCGTGGTCTTCGCTCGATCATCGAAGAAACCATGCTAGACGTCATGTTTGAAGTACCGAGTCAGGAAAATGTGAAATTGGTTCGCATCACAAAAGAAGCTGTCGATGGAACGGATAAACCAATCTTGGAAACAGCCTAGAGGTGACTATGGAAATCAATACACACAATGCTGAAATCTTGCTCAGTGCGGCGAATAAATCCCACTACCCACAGGATGAACTGCCAGAGATTGCCCTAGCAGGGCGTTCAAATGTTGGCAAGTCTAGCTTTATCAACACCATGCTGAACCGCAAGAATCTAGCCCGAACATCAGGTAAACCTGGTAAAACCCAGCTTCTCAACTTCTTTAATATCGATGATAAGATGCGCTTTGTGGATGTGCCTGGTTATGGCTATGCCCGTGTTTCTAAAAAGGAACGTGAAAAGTGGGGGCGCATGATTGAGGAGTACCTAACGACTCGGGAAAATCTCCGTGCAGTGGTCAGTCTAGTTGACCTTCGTCATGACCCGTCAGCAGATGATGTGCAGATGTACGAATTTCTTAAGTATTATGAGATTCCAGTCATCATTGTGGCGACCAAGGCAGACAAGATTCCACGTGGTAAATGGAACAAGCACGAATCAGCAATCAAAAAGAAATTAAACTTTGACCCAAGTGACGACTTTATCCTCTTTTCATCTGTCAGCAAGGCAGGGATGGATGAGGCTTGGGATGCAATCTTAGAAAAATTGTGAGGAAAAGAAAATGGCAAAAACAATTCATACAGACAAAGCTCCAAAGGCTATCGGACCCTATGTTCAAGGAAAAATCGTTGGCAACCTTTTGTTTGCTAGTGGTCAAGTTCCTCTCTCTCCTGAAACTGGGGAAATCGTTGGAGAAACGATCCAAGAACAGACAGAACAAGTCTTAAAAAACATCGGTGCTATTTTGGCAGAGGCAGGAACTGACTTTGACCATGTTGTCAAAACAACTTGTTTCTTGAGCGATATGAACGACTTTGTTCCTTTTAACGAGGTTTACCAAACGGCCTTTAAAGAGGAATTTCCAGCTCGTTCAGCAGTAGAGGTAGCTCGTCTTCCTCGTGATGTAAAAGTCGAAATCGAAGTCATCGCAGAGATTGGATAAGCTAGTTGAAGTTTGGTGTTGCCAAACTTCTTTTGATATAAGGAGAAAAAGATGACAAAGAAACAACTTCACTTGGTGATTGTGACAGGAATGAGTGGTGCAGGGAAAACAGTTGCCATTCAGTCCTTCGAAGATTTGGGTTATTTTACTATTGATAATATGCCTCCAGCTCTCTTGCCTAAGTTTTTGCAGTTGGTGGAAACAAAGGAAGACGACCATAAGTTGGCCTTGGTAGTAGATATGCGTAGCCGTTCTTTCTTCTCAGAGATTCAAGCTGTTTTGGATGAGTTGGAAAACAAGGAAGAACTGGACTTTAAAATTCTCTTTTTGGATGCAGCTGACAAGGAATTGGTCGCTCGTTACAAGGAAACCAGACGGAGTCACCCACTAGCTGCAGATGGACGGATTTTGGATGGCATCAAGCTGGAACGTGAACTCTTGGCGCCTTTGAAAAATATGAGCCAAAATGTGGTGGATACAACTGAACTTACTCCTCGTGAACTGCGTAAAACCATTGCAGAGCAGTTTTCTGATCAGGAACAAGCCCAGTCTTTCCGTATCGAAGTCATGTCTTTTGGCTTTAAATATGGAATCCCGATTGATGCAGATTTAGTCTTTGATGTCCGTTTCTTGCCAAATCCCTACTATCTACCAGAACTTCGAAACCAAACGGGTGTGGATGAACCAGTTTATGACTATGTCATGAATCATCCTGAGTCAGAAGATTTTTATCAGCATTTGTTGGCCTTGATTGAGCCGATTTTGCCAAGTTACCAAAAGGAAGGTAAGTCCGTTTTGACCATTGCTATGGGATGTACGGGTGGACAACACCGTAGTGTTGCTTTTGCTAAACGCTTGGCGCAGGACTTATCCAAGAATTGGCCTGTTAATGAAGGGCATCGCGACAAAGACCGAAGAAAGGAAACGGTAAACCGTTCATGAGAAAACCAAAGATAACGGTGATTGGTGGAGGGACTGGGATTCCCGTCATTCTTAAGAGTCTGCGGGAAAAAGATGTGGAAATCGCTGCTATCGTAACGGTGGCGGATGATGGTGGTTCTTCAGGTGAACTCAGAAAAAATATGCAGCAGTTGACACCGCCAGGTGATCTTCGTAATGTCCTTGTGGCCATGTCGGATATGCCTAAGTTCTATGAGAAAGTCTTTCAGTATCGCTTTTCTGAGAATGCGGGAGCCTTTGCTGGCCATCCATTGGGCAATCTCATTATTGCTGGCCTGTCAGAAATGCAGGGTTCGACCTATAATGCCATGCAGTTGCTGAGCAAATTTTTCCATACCACTGGGAAGATTTATCCTTCCAGTGACCATCCCTTGACCCTTCATGCAGTCTTTCAGGATGGGACAGAAGTGGCTGGAGAGAGCCATATTGCAGACCATCCAGGCATGATTGACCATGTCTATGTGACCAATACCCTCAACGATGATACGCCTCTGGCTAGCCGTCGAGTAGTGCAGACCATTCTTGAAAGTGACATGATTGTCCTCGGACCTGGTTCTCTCTTTACCTCTATTTTGCCCAATATCGTGATTAAGGAAATCGGGCAGGCGCTTTTGGAAACCAAGGCAGAAATCGCCTATGTCTGCAATATTATGACCCAACGTGGGGAGACAGAACACTTTACAGATAGTGATCACGTGGAAGTCTTGCATCGTCACCTTGGTCGACCTTTTATCGATACTGTCTTGGTGAATATCGAAAAAGTGCCTCAGGAATACATGAATTCCAACCGTTTTGATGAATATTTGGTGCAGGTGGAACATGATTTTGCTGGTCTTAGTAAGCAAGTTCCGCGTGTGATTTCATCCAACTTCCTTCGTCTGGAAAATGGGGGTGCCTTCCACGATGGAGATTTGATTGTGGACGAATTGATGCGCATTATAAAGGTGAGAAAATGAGTTTCACAGTAGCAGTAAAAGAAGAAATCCTAGGTCAGCACCATCTAAGCCTGCATGAATTGTCTGCCATTATCAAGATGTCTGGTAGTATCGGTCTCTCGACTTCGGGTTTGACCTTGTCAGTTGTGACAGAAAATGCCAAACTGGCTCGTCACCTCTATGAGTCCTTTCTCCATTTTTACGAAATCAAATCAGAAATTCGCCACCATCAAAGAAGTAATCTTCGTAAGAATCGGGTCTACACCGTTTTTACAGATGAAAAGGTGCAGGATTTGCTGAGTGATTTGCACTTGGCAGACTCCTTCTTTGGTCTGGAAACAGGTATTGATGGGGCGATTTTATCAGACGAGGAAGCAGGCCGTGCCTATCTCTGTGGCGCTTTCTTGGCAAATGGCAGCATTCGTGACCCTGAGTCAGGTAAGTACCAGTTGGAAATCAGTTCTGTTTATTTGGACCACGCGCAAGGGATTGCCTCTCTTCTCCAGCAGTTTTTACTGGATGCTAAGGTTCTTGAGCGTAAGAAGGGAGCTGTGACCTATCTCCAGCGAGCCGAAGATATTATGGACTTCTTGATTGTCATCGGAGCCATGAAGGCGCGTGATGATTTTGAGCGAGTTAAGATTTTACGAGAAACCCGTAACGACCTTAATCGTGCTAATAATGCTGAAACGGCGAATATTGCTCGGACAGTTTCTGCCAGCATGAAGACTATCAACAATATCAGCAAAATCAAAGATATCATGGGCCTAGAAAATCTACCAGTAGATTTGCAGGAGGTAGCGCAGTTGCGAATTCAGCACCCAGATTACTCTATCCAGCAGTTAGCAGATAGTCTCAGCACTCCTCTGACCAAAAGTGGTGTTAACCACAGACTCAGAAAAATCAATAAGATAGCCGATGAGTTATAAAGATATAAAACACCTCTTTCTTGACAATTAAATAGAGTATGTGAGATAATAAAGGGGAATTGAGAAGTTCTAGCATTTTAGTGCTAACAGAAATCCCCTCGGTACTGCAATACTGAGGGGATTTTTTTCTGGGTTAGATAGCACTAACCAGGAAGGTTACTTGTCGAAGTGATCGTCTAACCAACGAGTCACCAGCCATGAGATGATACTCTCGATGACTGCGATAAGTACTATTTTGAGAAGTTCTAGCATCTGTAATACCTCCTTTTCCAAGGCGTATTGTTAGTGCCGTCCCTATTATATCACATGTTTTATCAGTTTGATAGGCATTTTTATTTTTGTTAAAGAAGGGGGAAATATGATCTAACAAATTAGCCGATGAACTATAAAACCACGAATCCTATGTGACTCGTGGTTCTTTTTCTATAAACTAGTAGAGTGTTTTGGTTGTACTTTTTGTTCTGGGTCGATGTAGTTAATGGCATTGTTAACAGCGGTTGGTGCTTCTCCAAGCCCTGTCGCAATCAGATCAATTTTTCCGTCATAGTAGCAACAGTCACCGATAGCATAGATACCTGCTTGGCTAGATTCTTGCTTGCTATTGACGATAATCTTGTGACGGTTGAGGTCCAGACCCCAGTTTTTAAGGTTACCAACAGAAGATTTGAAACCATAGTTGACAAAGAGGTGGTCTAGGTCAATAGTTTCTGTTTCATCAGATTTGACTTTTGTGATTTCAAGTTTATCGAGTGTTTTTCCATCTCCAAGGAGTTGGCTAGGGACGAATGGTGTCTTGATGGTCACAGATGATTCTTGCAAGGCTTGGACACTGTGTTCCAAGGCGCGGAAATTATCTCTGCGGTGGACAAGGGTAGTTGGCGCAATTTTTTCAAAAGCCAAAGCCCAATCCACAGCCGAGTCTCCTCCACCAAGAATCGTCACTTTCTTACCAGCATATTGCTGGATGTTGGAAACGTGGTAGTGGATATTTTCATAGTCCTCAACGCCTTCTAGTTCTAGAGGACGTGGTTTGAAGGCACCGCCACCCATAGCGATGATAACTGTTTTAGACAGGTGACTTCCTTTAGAAGTTGTAATTACAAAGCCTTCTTCTTGTTTTTCAATCTCAAGAACCGTTTCGTTGAGATGAATAGGGGTATCAAAGCCATTTAATTGCTCGATTAGACGGTTAGTCAACTCTTCTCCAGTCAGGTTTGGGAATCCCGGTACGTCTAAAATTTCCTTTTCAGGATAGAGAATAGCAGGTTGTCCACCTAGTTGTGGAAGGGAGTCGATGATTTGGACCTTGGCTTGGCGTAGGTGGGCATAGAAGGCTGCAAAAAGTCCGACGGGACCACCACCTACAATGGTAATATCATAGAGTTGAGACATGGTTTCTCCTTTGTTTTTTCTAGTCATACTCTTCGAAAATCAAATTCAAACCACGTCAGCGTCGCCTTACCGTACTCAAGTACAGCCTGCGGCTAACTTCCTAGTTTGCTCTTTGATTTTCATTGAGTATCAGTTTATTTTATCATATTTTTTCTTTAATTTAAAATGAAGTAGGATAGGGAAAAAAATGCCAGAAAAATGGTATAATAGAAAGGAACGTGTTTGGACAGAGAGGAGACAGCAGATGAACTTTCAACAATTATCCAATCTGCAATATTGGACTAGCTTGTTTTCTAGTCCTTGGAGTATTGCCATCAATCTGTTTGATATTTTGATTGTGGCCTATATTTTATATCGTTTTACAAAAGCGATAGCTGGCACCAAGATTATGATTTTGGTGCGTGGGGTCGTGATCTTTGTATTAGCCCAGGTTGTGGCCAATATCCTTGATTTAACAACGATTTCTTGGTTGATTAATCAGATTATCACCTATGGGGTTATTGCTGCGGTTGTTATCTTCTCTCCAGAGATTCGGACTGGTTTGGAACGCTTGGGAAGGGCGACAGATTTCTTTTCTACTGCTCAAATTAGTGCAGAGGAGCAAATGATTCGTGCCTTTGTCAAGTCGGTTGAATATATGAGTCCTCGTAAGATTGGTGCTCTGGTTGCCATCCAACGAGTTCGGACCTTACAAGAATACATTGCGACAGGGATTCCTTTGGATGCCAATATTTCAGCTGAACTCCTTATTAATATCTTTATCCCCAACACTCCCCTACACGATGGTGCTGTGATTATCAGAGAAAATCGAATAGCAGTAACCTCTGCCTATCTTCCCTTGACAGAAAGCACAGGGATTTCCAAGGAATTTGGGACCAGACACCGGGCGGCTATCGGTTTGTCAGAAGTATCCGATGCCTTGACCTTCATCGTCTCAGAGGAAACAGGAGGCATTTCTATTACCTATAACGGTGTTTTCAAGCACGACTTGACGATTGAAGAATTTGAAGCAGAGCTACGAGCAATTCTTTTGCCAGCTGTTGAGGAAAAAGTCAGTTTCAAGGACCGTTTGCTAGGAGGTTGGAAATATGAGAAAAAATAGTCTATATATCATTTCATCTCTCTTTTTTGCTTGTATCTTATTTATCTATGCAACGTCAACCAACTTTCAAAATAGCAATACCGCAAGGCAGGTCAAATCAGAAACCTACACCAATACGATAACGAACGTTCCTATCGATATTCACTATGATGATGACCAGTATTTCATTAGCGGATTTGCATCAGAAGTTTCAGTTGTGCTGACAGGTGCCAATCGTGTGACCTTGGCCAGCGAAATGCAGGAGAGCACTCGTAAGTTTAAGGTCACAGCGGATTTGACGGATGTCAGTGTTGGAACGATTGAAGTTCCCTTGAATATTGAAAATCTTCCAAATGGAATGACTGCTGTGGCAACGCCTCAAAAGATTACAGTGAAAGTTGGGAAGAAGGTTAAGCGAGATGGGATGCTTGTTGTGCCACAAGTTGACCAAAGCCAGATTGATCCCAAGCTACAAATTGATAGTGTAACCGTGTCAAATGAACGCGTTTCGGTCACAACTGACCAAGAAACATTAGCTAAGATTGACAAAATTATTGCACTTTTACCAACCAGCGAACGCATAACAGGTAATTACAGTGGTTCGGTACCTTTGCAGGCAATCGACCGTAATGGTGTTGTCTTACCGGTAGTTATTACTCCGTTTGATACGACAATGAAGGTAACTACAAAACCTGTGGTATCGAGTTCAAGTGCATCTAATTCAAGTGCAAGCAGTTCGTCGGAGACATCTTCGTCAACGAAAGCAACTAGTTCAAAAACGAATTAAAAATAGGAAAAGGATTTTATAAAAATGGGTAAATATTTTGGGACTGATGGAGTCCGTGGAGAAGCTAACGTAGAATTAACGCCAGAATTGGCCTTTAAACTAGGACGTTTTGGAGGCTATGTTCTTAGTCAACATGAAACGGAAGCACCGAAAGTCTTTGTAGGACGTGACACACGTATTTCAGGGGAAATGCTAGAATCTGCCTTGGTGGCAGGTCTCCTCTCTGTAGGGATTCACGTCTACAAACTTGGTGTTCTTGCAACACCAGCAGTAGCTTACTTGGTTAAAACTGAAGGGGCAAGTGCCGGTGTCATGATTTCTGCTAGCCACAACCCAGCCCTTGATAATGGGATTAAGTTCTTTGGTGGTGATGGTTTCAAACTAGATGATGAAAAAGAAGCAGAAATTGAAGCCTTGCTAGATGCTGCGGAAGACACTCTTCCTCGTCCAAGTGCTGAAGGCTTGGGAACCTTGGTAGATTATACAGAAGGTTTGCGTAAGTATGAAGGATATCTTGTTTCAACTGGAACTCCTCTTGAAGGAATGAAGGTTGCCTTGGATACGGCTAATGGTGCAGCTTCTACAAGTGCCCGTCAAATCTTTGCAGATCTTGGTGCTCAATTAACTGTTATTGGGGAAACACCAGATGGTCTTAACATCAACCTTAATGTTGGTTCAACCCACCCAGAAACCCTTCAAGAAGTGGTCAAAGAAAGTGACTCAGCTATCGGTTTGGCTTTTGACGGAGACAGTGACCGTTTGATTGCTGTCGATGAGAATGGCGATATCGTCGATGGTGACAAGATTATGTACATCATCGGAAAATACCTTTCTGAAAAAGGACAATTGGCGCAAAATACAATCGTGACAACCGTTATGTCTAACCTTGGTTTCCACAAGGCCTTGGATCGTGAAGGCATTAACAAGGCAGTCACTGCAGTTGGCGATCGTTACGTTGTTGAAGAAATGCGAAAATCAGGCTACAACCTTGGTGGTGAACAGTCTGGTCACGTCATCTTGATGGATTACAATACAACAGGTGATGGCCAATTATCTGCTGTTCAATTGACCAAAATCATGAAGGAAACTGGTAAGAGCTTGTCAGAGTTGGCAGCAGAAGTAACCATCTATCCACAAAAATTAGTCAATATCCGAGTGGAAAATGCCATGAAGGAAAAGGCTATGGAAGTGCCAGCTATCAAGGCTATCATCGAGAAGATGGAAGCTGAAATGGCAGGGAATGGCCGTATCCTTGTTCGTCCAAGTGGAACAGAGCCCCTCTTGCGTGTTATGGCAGAAGCTCCTACAACAGAAGAAGTGGACTACTATGTTGATACCATCGCAGACGTAGTTCGAGCTGAAATCGGGATTGACTAAATCCTAGAAAACTAGATGAAAATAAAAAATTATGGTACAATAGCTTATAATATTGTAGCCAAGGGAGAAAGACATGAATCTTAAACGTGAACAAGAATTTGTTAGTCAGTATCATTTTGATGCGCGTAATTTTGAATGGGAAAATGAAAATGGAGCTCCTGAAACTAAGGTGGATGTGAATTTCCAATTAATTCAACATGACCAAGAAAATCAAGTGACTTCCTTGATTGTTGTCTTGAGTTTTATGATTGTATTTGATAAATTTGTTATCAGTGGAACCATTTCACAGGTGAACCATATCGATGGTCGTATTGTTAACGAACCAAGTGAATTGAACCAAGAAGAAGTGGAAACCTTGGCTCGTCCATGTTTGAACATGCTCAACCGTTTGACTTACGAAGTAACTGAAATTGCATTAGACTTACCAGGAATCAATTTGGAGTTCTAATATGAAATTAGCTGTTATCACAGATTCCTCTGCCTATCTCAGTGCAGATACCTTGCAAAGAGAAGATTTATTTGTCTTGGATATTCCTGTCAATATGGATGGTGAGGAGTATGTCGAAGGTATCAATCTGACTGCTGAGGAGTTTTACCAAAAAATGGCTCAGGCTTCTGAATTGCCTAAGACCAGTCAACCAAGTATTGCCAAGTTAGATGAGATTCTAACTTCGCTCAAAGAACAAGGCTATACCCATGCTTTGGGGCTTTTCCTATCTTCTGGAATTTCAGGTTTTTACCAAAATATCCAGTACATGGTCGATGATTATGAGGGCTTAACCATTGCCTTCCCAGACACTTTGATTACAAGTGCTCCTCTGGGTATCATGGTTGAAAGTGTCTTTAACTGGCGAGACAAGGGCGATGACTTTGCCATTATTCAGGATAAGCTAGCTATTCAAATTAGTCACACATCTGCTTTCATCATGGTGGATGACTTGGACCACTTGGTTAAAGGTGGACGCCTTTCAAATGGAGCTGCGATTTTGGGCAATCTGCTAAGCATTAAGCCGATTCTTTATTTTAATGACCAAGGTGTGATTGAAGTGTACGAAAAAGTTCGTACTGAAAAGAAAGCAACCAAGCGTTTAATTGAGATTATCAAGGAAGCCACAGCTTCAGGCCAATACCGTATCATTGTCATTCACGGGAATGCTCCTGAAAAGGCTGAAGAGTTGCGTCAGCACTTACTTGAATCTGGAGTAGGTACGGATGTTTCACTTGCTACATTTGGTAGTGTCATTGGGACACACCTAGGAGCAGGAAGCATTGCTCTAGGTTATATTCCAGTGATTTAGTTGGCGCTTCTAGGCTAGTTAAGAAATAGCAATTGAACACGGACACTACCTGCCTCTCGAAAAAAGATGCCTGTCTTGCCTTTCATGGAAAGTCAGCGCCATTACCTATTTTTCATGGGCAGCTAAGGTCCTTTGTATCTTGATAATTGAACACGCCTGGAGTCCTGTGTGAAAAAGATAGTTCTTCCAAGGAGTATCTACTCCTTGATCATAACTTCTATTTTCACTTTGTGTTCCTACAGGCTTTGTATCTTAGAAATTGAACACGGACTACCTGCCTCTTGAAAAAAGATGCCTGTCTTGCCTTTCATGGAAAGTCAGCGTCATTCCCTATTTTTCAAGGGCAGCTATCGTCCTTTGTATCTTAGTCAGGAGTAGAGATGAGTATTCGAGTAATTATTGCTGGTTTTAAGGGAAAGATGGGCCAGGCTGCTTGTCAGATGGTCTTGGCTGATCCAGACTTGGACTTGGTAGCAGTTTTGGATCCCTTTGAGTCTGAATCAGAATGGCAGGGTATTCCTGTTTTCAAGGATAAGACTGATTTAGTAGGCTTTGAAGCGGATGTCTGGTTAGACTTTACTACTCCAACTGTTGCCTATGAAAATACACGTTTTGCTCTTGAAAATGGCTTTGCTCCAGTAGTTGGAACGACTGGTTTCACAAGTGAAGAAATTGCAGAGCTAAAAGAATTTTCTCGTGAACAAAATTTGGGTGGTTTGATCGCTCCAAATTTTGCCTTGGGTGCTGTCTTGCTCATGCAATTTGCAAAGCAGGCTGCCAAATATTTCCCAAATGTGGAAATTATCGAGCTCCATCATGACAAGAAAAAGGATGCTCCGAGTGGAACTGCTATTAAAACAGCTGAGTTAATGGCAGAAGTTCGAGAGTCTATCCAGCAGGGTGCAGCAGATGAGGAAGAATTGATTGCAGGTGCCCGTGGTGCTGACTTTGATGGCATGCGCATCCACTCAGTTCGTTTACCAGGCTTGGTAGCACATCAGGAAGTCATCTTTGGCAATCAGGGAGAAGGATTGACACTCCGTCATGACTCCTATGATCGCAGCTCCTTCATGACAGGGGTGAATTTGGGAATTAAAGAAGTTGTCAAGCGTCATGAGCTTGTCTATGGATTAGAACACTTATTATGAGATTAACGCAAATGCCTTCTGAATTTCAGAAGGCTTTACCAGTATTAGAAAAAATTAAAGAAGCAGGTTTTGAGGCCTATTTTGTTGGGGGCTCTGTTCGAGATGCCCTCCTCAATCGTCCCATTCATGATGTGGATATTGCGACGTCTTCTTATCCAGAAGAAACCAAGCAGATTTTTCCGCGAACAGCCGATATCGGAATCGAGCATGGAACCGTCTTAGTTTTAGATGGGGATGAGGAGTATGAGGTAACCACCTTTCGGACAGAGGATGTCTATGTGGACTATCGCAGACCCAGTGCGGTCTCCTTTGTGCGCTCGCTAGAAGAAGACCTCAAGCGCCGTGATTTTACAGTCAATGCCTTTGCTTTGGACGAGACAGGAGAAATCATTGACTTGTTCAATGGTTTAGAGGATTTGGAAAACCAAGTCTTGCGAGCAGTTGGAGTAGCTAGTGAGCGATTTAACGAAGATGCTCTGCGGATTATGCGTGGTTTCCGTTTTCAGGCCAGTCTTGGCTTTGAACTTGAGTCAGAAACATTTGAAGCTATGAAGACCTTGACACCGCTTTTGGAGAAAATTTCTGTAGAGCGTACCTTCGTCGAGTTTGATAAACTCTTGCTGGCTCCATTTTGGAGAAGGGGTTTGGCTTCCATGATTGAGAGTCAAGCTTATGACTATCTCCCTGATATGGCATCTAGCCAGGATAAGCTTAATAGACTGTTTGATTTGGAGACTGATTTCACCTTTAAATCCTCTGAACAAGCCTGGGCAGCTCTACTGTGGGCTTTGGAGATTGAAAATGCACAGCCATTTTTGAAGGCTTGGAAGACCTCACGTCAATTTGCCAAGCAGGTACAGGATTTACTGACTATTTTGGCCTTGCGTGAAAAGGGAGAATTGAGCAAGCGCGATTGTTATCGCTTTGATTTAGATTTACTTTTACAGGCTGAAAATCTTCGTCAGGCTCAAGGAAAAGAAGTTAACCCGCAAGTCATCACAGAAACTTACCAGAGTCTGACCATTCATGATAAGAAAGAAATCCAAATCAACGGTGGTATTTTGATCAAGGAATATGGTTATCAGCCGGGCCCAGATTTGGGAGAGATTTTAACAGAGATTGAATATGCCATTGTCGATGGAGAATTGGAAAATGACCGTCAAGCCATCCATGCTTACTTGAGGGAGAAAAAATGAGTGATTTTATCGTTGAAAAACTAAGTAAATCCGTCGGTGATAAGACCGTTTTTAAGGATATTTCCTTTATCATCCATGACCTAGACAGAATCGGTCTGATTGGTGTCAATGGGACTGGCAAGACCACCCTTTTAGATGTCCTTTCTGGTGTTTCTGGCTTTGATGGGGATGTCAGTCCTTTTTCAGCTAAAAATGATTACCAGATTGGTTACTTGACTCAAGATCCTGATTTTGATGATAGCAAGACGGTCTTGGATACGGTCCTATCCAGCGACCTCAAGGAAATCCAGCTGATTCGTGAGTATGAGTTGATCATGCTCAACTACAGTGAGGATAAGCAGGCTCGTTTGGAACGGGTTATGGCAGAGATGGATTCTCTTCAAGCTTGGGAAATTGAGAGTCAGGTCAAGACCGTTCTCAGCAAGCTGGGTATTCAAGACTTATCTACTCCTGTTGGGGAATTGTCAGGCGGTCTAAGAAGACGGGTCCAGTTGGCGCAAGTTCTTCTTGGCAACCACGACCTCTTGCTGCTGGATGAGCCGACCAACCATCTTGACATTGCGACTATTGAGTGGCTGACCCTCTTTTTAAAAAATTCTAAGAAGACAGTTCTCTTTATCACTCACGATCGTTATTTCTTAGACGCTTTGTCAACACGGATTTTCGAGTTGGATAGAGCTGGATTGACCGAGTATCAGGGCAATTATCAGGACTATGTTCGTCTAAAGGCGGAACAGGACGAGCGCGACGCGGCTCTTCTTCACAAAAAAGAACAACTCTACAAACAAGAATTGGCCTGGATGCGCAGACAACCGCAGGCGCGTGCGACCAAGCAGCAGGCTCGTATCAATCGTTTCCACGACCTGAAAAAGGAAATTTCAGGTGGAGTTGCTGAGACAGACTTGACCATGAACTTTGAAACCAGTCGGATTGGGAAGAAAGTCATAGAGTTTCAGGATGTTTCCTTTGCCTATGAAAACAAGCCTATTTTGCAAGATTTTAATCTCTTGGTGCAGGCTAAAGATCGTATTGGAATCGTTGGGGACAACGGTGTTGGAAAATCGACTCTCCTTAACTTGATTGCAGGAAGTCTTGAGCCGACAGCAGGGCAAGTTGTGATTGGAGAAACAGTTCGTATCGCCTATTTCTCTCAGCAAATTGAGGGCTTGGATGAAAGTAAGCGAGTGATCAATTACCTGCAGGAAGTGGCAGAGGAGGTCAAGACCAGCGGTGGTTCTACGACTTCGATTGCAGAGCTGCTGGAGCAGTTTCTTTTCCCACGTTCGACGCATGGAACCTTGATTGAGAAATTGTCTGGGGGAGAGAAAAAACGTCTTTATCTCCTCAAACTGCTCTTGGAAAAACCAAATGTTCTTCTCTTGGACGAACCGACAAATGACTTAGATATTGCAACCTTGACAGTTTTGGAGAATTTCTTGCAAGGCTTTGCTGGTCCAGTTTTGACTGTTAGTCACGACCGCTATTTCTTGGATAAGGTAGCGACCAAGATTCTGGCTTTTGAGGATGGCAAGATTCGTCCTTTCTTTGGTCATTACACAGACTACCTTGATGAAAAGGCCTTTGAAACAGACATGGCCAATCAAGTGCAAAAGGCTGAAAAGGACAAAGTGGTTAAGGTCAGAGAAGACAAGAAACGCATGACCTACCAAGAAAAGCAGGAGTGGGCAAGCATTGAAGGCGATATTGAAACCTTGGAAGATCGTATCGCTGCTATTGAAGAGGAGATGCAGGCCAACGGCTCTGACTTTGGTAAGCTGGCTACTCTCCAAAAAGAACTGGATGAGAAAAACGAAGCACTCCTTGAAAAATACGAACGCTATGAGTATCTAAGTGACTTTGATAGCTAGAAGAATAGAAAAATCCCGTCTCATGACAGGATTTCTCTATTCTTTTTTAGTTTCTTGATGAAAGACATTTTGCCAGGTTTCGTGGCGACGCCAGATACTGGTATGGACGATACCTTCTAACTCATAGCAGATGAGTTTGGTCTTCTGACTGATGGAAGTGATCTGAATATCCTTGATAGCGGAATTCAAGTCTTTTTCGGCTTTATAGGCCTCTTTATCCATCTGCTCTCCATCTTGACGAATATAGACAAAATCGTCAGCCAAGAGTTCTTCCAGTTGATTTCCTTGGTCAATCAATTGCTCGCGCATAAGCAATTTTTTATAGACGTTATCTAAAATTTCATCCTCAGGAATAGGTGCGGGCTCGATATGGACATCGGTATCAAAGACTCCAAAACGTTCCTCCAGCATAGACTCGACTTGATCCGCGATTTCATGACTCTCAAAAACAGACAAGTCAGGATTCATTTCTAGCGTAATATCAAGGTAAATGTTGCTACCGTAGGTGCGGCCTCTTTGCGATTTGACCTTGCTGATTTTGGGAATTTCCATAATAGCCTTTTGATAGTCCTCAAGCAGGCGGTCGTCAAAGCCATCTGAAAGACTAAAGGAAGACTCGATGAAGATATCATAGGCAGTTTTCAAGATAAAGAAAGTGATGATGATGGCGACCAGTTTATCTACAATGGGATAATTGAAACTGCTAGCTAGGATGGCAATAGTAGTACCGAGTGAGGTGACAGCATCTGAAAGATTGTCCTGGGCGGCAGCCTTCAGTGCCTTGGATTTGGATTTCTTACTGAGGCGAGTGTTATAGAGATAAACCACAAACATAATCGCTGCAGAAATGATTCCTAGAGTGGCACCAAGAGGATCAATGACTGTTTCTTCACGACTGAGAATCTTCTGAATGGTATCCCTTAGAACATCAAAGCCAACATAGAACATGATAATAGAAGTGACCAAGCTAGCCAAATCCTCAATCTTCCAGTGGCCAAAACGGTGGTCTCGGTCAGCAGGTTGGCGCGCCATCCGGATTCCAATCAAGAGGGCCACATTTCCAATGATGTCCGACACGTTGTTAAAACCATCGGCCACCAAACTGGATGAATGGAGGAGGTGCCCAGTTGCTAATTTCGCTGCAGACAAGATCAAATAGGTCGAAATACTGATAATGGCCCCACGCTCAGCTAACTTGAGATTTGAGATAGATTGCTTCATTCAACTTCCTTTCTAGTCATATAGCATTCTACCATTATACTGGTTTTCAAGGGAAAATTCAAATAAGTCATTTTTTACTCTTTGAAAACTTTTCAAAATTTGGTATAATAGTACTACTCAAGGGAGTAGCTGGCAGAAACCTGTGATAGTGTCGTCATTCCGAATTTTATACTGAAAAGTATGCTTTCCGGCACTATCTTAAACAGCGAGACTTGTTATGATTAATAGGTCTCTTTTTGTTTGTCGTGAAAAGATGCGATGAGGGAAAAGAGAGTCTGTTTTGCACACAATGTCAAGGAGGAGACACATGTCAAAAGAACAAAAACGCCAAGCGTTTTACACTCAGAGTCCTGAAGAGGTCTTGAATGCTGTGGATGCAACCGAGCAAGGTTTGTCATCGAGTGAGGCGGAAAAGCGCCTTGCCGAATTTGGCCACAATGAACTCGAAGAAGGCGAGAAACGATCAATACTGGTTAAATTTATCGAGCAATTTAAGGATTTGATGATTATCATCCTAGTTGCGGCGGCTATTTTATCAGTCGTGACTTCTGGTGGGGAAGATATCGCAGATGCCATCATTATCCTAGCCGTGGTTATCATCAACGCTGCCTTTGGTGTTTACCAAGAAGGGAAAGCAGAAGAAGCGATCGAAGCTCTCAAATCCATGTCTAGTCCAGCTGCCCGCGTTCTTCGTGATGGGCATATGGCGGAGATTGATTCTAAAGAATTAGTACCAGGTGATATCGTCGCTCTCGAAGCTGGTGATGTAGTGCCTGCAGACCTACGTTTGCTAGAAGCCAACTCTCTTAAGATCGAAGAAGCTGCCTTGACAGGTGAGTCTGTGCCAGTCGAAAAAGACTTGACAGTTGAACTTGCTGCAGATGCTGGTATTGGGGACCGTGTCAATATGGCCTTCCAAAACTCAAACGTGACCTATGGTCGTGGGATGGGTGTTGTTGTCAATACAGGGATGTACACTGAAGTTGGTCATATCGCTGGTATGCTTCAAGATGCGGATGAGACAGATACACCACTTAAACAAAACTTGAACAACCTTTCTAAAGTCTTGACCTATGCTATCTTGGTTATTGCACTTGTTACTTTTGTAGTGGGTGTTTTCATTCAAGGGAAAAATCCACTCGGTGAGTTGATGATCTCTGTTGCCCTTGCCGTTGCAGCTATTCCAGAAGGGCTCCCAGCTATCGTAACTATTGTTCTTGCCCTTGGTACTCAAGTTTTAGCCAAACGAAACTCAATCGTTCGTAAGTTGCCAGCAGTTGAAACTCTTGGTTCAACAGAAATCATCGCTTCTGATAAGACTGGTACGTTGACCATGAACAAGATGACCGTTGAAAAAGTCTTCTATGATGCAGTCCTACATGACTCAGCTGGTGACATTGAACTGGGTCTTGAAATGCCGCTTCTACGTTCAGTAGTCTTAGCTAACGATACTAAGATTGATGTCGAAGGCAATCTGATTGGTGACCCTACTGAAACAGCCTTCATCCAGTATGCCTTGGACAAGGGCTACGATGTTAAAGGTTTCTTAGAGAAATATCCACGTGTGGCTGAGTTGCCATTTGATTCTGAACGTAAGCTCATGTCAACAGTTCATCCACTTGCAGATGGACGCTTCCTCGTAGCTGTTAAAGGTGCGCCAGACCAACTCTTGAAACGTTGTGTTCTTCGTGATAAGGCTGGGGATATTGCTCCGATTGACGAGAAGGTTACAAACCTCATTCACACAAACAACTCTGAAATGGCCCACCAAGCCTTGCGTGTCCTTGCAGGTGCTTATAAGATTATCGATAGTATTCCAGAAAACCTGATCTCTGAAGAGCTTGAAAATGATTTAATCTTTACTGGTTTGATTGGGATGATTGACCCTGAACGTCCTGAAGCTGCTGAGGCTGTTCGTGTGGCTAAGGAAGCGGGAATTCGTCCAATTATGATTACAGGTGACCACCAAGATACTGCAGAAGCTATTGCCAAACGTTTGGGAATCATTGATGCAAATGATACAGAAGGACACGTTTTAACTGGTGCTGAGCTCAACGAACTATCTGATGAAGACTTTGAAAAAGTCGTTGGTCAATACTCTGTTTATGCCCGTGTGTCTCCAGAACACAAGGTTCGTATCGTCAAGGCTTGGCAAAAACAAGGTAAAGTCGTTGCCATGACAGGTGATGGTGTCAATGATGCGCCAGCTCTGAAAACAGCCGATATCGGTATCGGTATGGGAATCACTGGTACAGAGGTTTCTAAGGGGGCATCTGACATGATTCTTGCAGATGATAACTTTGCGACTATCATCGTCGCAGTTGAAGAAGGACGTAAGGTCTTCTCAAATATTCAAAAGACTATCCAGTATCTGCTTTCTGCCAATACTGCTGAAGTATTAACTATCTTCCTATCAACCTTGTTTGGTTGGGATGTCTTACAGCCAGTTCATCTTTTGTGGATTAACTTGGTAACGGATACTTTCCCAGCTATCGCTCTTGGTGTTGAACCTGCTGAGCCTGGTGTCATGAACCATAAACCACGTGGACGCAAGGCAAGCTTCTTCTCAGGTGGTGTTTTGAGTTCTATCATCTATCAAGGTGTACTCCAAGCAGCAATTGTTATGAGTGTTTATGGTCTTGCCCTTCTTTACCCAGTTCATGTGGGTGACAATCATGCCATTCATGCGGATGCTCTTACTATGGCCTTTGCAACCCTTGGCTTGATTCAGCTCTTCCATGCCTACAATGTCAAGTCTGTTTACCAATCCATCTTGACAGTTGGCCCATTCAAGTCTAAGACCTTCAACTGGTCCATCTTGGTATCCTTCATCCTTCTTATGGCAACAATCGTCGTAGAACCACTTGAAGGAATCTTCCACGTAACCAAACTAGACTTGTCTCAATGGGGAATCGTTATGGGCGGAAGCTTCTCAATGATTATTATTGTCGAAATTGTTAAGTTTATTCAACGCAAACTCGGTTTTGATAAGAATGCGATTTAAAAAAAAAGTCATCTTCGGATGGCTTTTTGTTACAGTTGAGGGAAAGGGCTTGCAGTTATCGGCTTTTGTGCTATAATTGCTATAATATAGTAAAAAGTAAGAGGAGTGTGAGGAAGTGGAGAAGAAAATTGTAAAGGATATTTTGTTTTTATCTCAAGTGTCTCAGCCGGCAAGTCAGGAAGACCTTTATCTTGCTAGAGATTTGCAGGATACGCTTTTAGCAAATCGTGAGACCTGTGTCGGTCTGGCTGCCAATATGATTGGGGTGCAGAAGCGCGTGATTATCTTTAATCTTGGTTTGGTTCCTGTGGTCATGTTTAATCCAGTGCTCCTGTCCTCTGAAGGAGCTTATGAGACAGAAGAAGGCTGTTTGTCCTTGACAGGTGTGAGACCTACTAAGCGTTATGAAACCATAAGGGTTGCCTATCGTGACAGCAAGTGGCAGGAACAGACCATTACCTTGACAGGCTTCCCAGCCCAGATTTGCCAGCATGAACTGGATCACTTGGAAGGACGAATCATTTAGGAGGAAAGCAAATGAAACGAATAGTCTTTGAACTTATTTTTATCGCAACGACCTGGTATATCTTTTTACCGCCTCTTAACCTGACCAGCTGGGAATTTCTCTTTTTCCTCTGTGGGCATTTGCTGGTTGTAGCAATCTTATTTGGTTTTGGCAAGGGGATAAACCTTGTCAAAACGGTTCATGTGCGCCACGGCAAGGCGGAAGCTGCCTTAAATCTTGAGGGTTTCAAAATCAATCGGTTAGGGAAAATCCTTTTAGCTTCTATTGGAGGAATTCTTCTCTTAGCAGCCTTGGTTTCCTTGGTAACTTCTAGCATTTTTCAGGCTAAAAATTATGCCAATGTAGTCACAGTTACGGAAAAAGACTTTACTGAATTTCCTAAGACTGATACCAGTAAGGTTCCTATCTTAGATAGAAGTACCGCTGAAAAAATTGGTGACCGCTACTTGGGTTCCCTAACAGATAAGGTGTCGCAGTACGTAGCGGCAGACACCTATACCCAATTGACGATTGATGGGAAACCTTATCGAGTTACGCCACTAGAATACGCAGATCCTATCAAGTGGTTTAACAATCAGGCCAAGGGAATCGGCGAATATATTAAGGTGGACATGGTAACCGGAAATGCGGACTTGGTGGACTTGAAGACACCAATCAAGTATTCGGACTCGGAGTATTTTAACCGCGATGTCAAGCGTCACTTGCGCTTGAAGTACCCAACCAAGATCTTCAAAACTCCATCTTTTGAGGTGGACGATGAGGGCAATCCTTTCTATGTAGCAACCGTTTACCAAAAGCAATTTGGGCTTGCGGTTCCTCGTCCTGTTTCAGTCATTATCTTGGATGCTACAAATGGAGAAACCAAGGAATACAGCTTGTCAGATGTTCCAGAATGGGTGGACAGGGTTTATCCAGCTGAGGAAACCATTGAGCAAATCAACTATAACGGCAAGTACAAGGATGGTTTCTGGAATGCCATGATTTCCAAGAAAAATGTGACCCAGACTACCAAGGGCTATAATTACTTGTCTATTGGCAATGACATCTATCTCTACACAGGTGTGACGTCGGCTAATGCAGATGAGAGTAATCTTGGTTTCATCCTTGAAAATATGCGAACAGGAGAAATCACCAAGTACAGCTTGGCTTCTGCGACCGAAGAATCAGCCCGTGAATCAGCCGAAGGTGCTGTTCAGGAGAAATCCTACAAGGCAACCTTCCCAATACTAATCAACCTCAATGACAAGCCTCTATACATCATGGGCTTGAAGGACAATGCTGGCCTTGTCAAAGAGTATGCTCTGGTAGACGCAGTTGAGTACCAAAATGTTATCGTAGCCACTACAGTGGAAGAACTGCTCAGCAAGTATGCCAATAAAAATGACCTTGAGATTGATAATGCAACAACTGAAAGCATCAAGGGTGTGGTAGCAGACCTCAAATCAGCTGTTATTAAGGGCGACACCGTCTACTTCTTTAAAGTTGATGGCAAGATTTACAAGGTTAAAGCATCGGTATCAGACGACCTCCCTTACCTCGAAAATGGTAAAACCTTCGAAGGTCAAGTAGGAAAAGACAACTATCTCAAGACTTTTAAAGTACAGTAATACTCTACGAAAATCTCTTCAAACCACGTCAACGTCGCCTTGCCGTGTATATGTTACTGACTTCGTCAGTTCTATCTACAGCCTCAAAGCAGTGCTTTGAGCAACCTGCGGCTAGCTTCCTAGTTTGCTCTTTGATTTTCATTGAGTATAAAAAGGTTTATTTAAGAAATATATATTATAATAAGGTAAATTAATACTAATGGAGGACAACAAATGGGCTTTTATGTGATGGTTGCTTCAATGTTACTCGGACTGCTCGCTTTGAAGATAGGTTTTTCTCATTTCAAGGAGAAAAAAGATAAATTATTATCTATCTTAACAAGCTTAGCTGGCCTAGCCCTTGTTCTCGTGGCTGTCTGGTTAGGATGGCCAAAATAAATAGAGAAACCTCGGTCAAACCGAGGTTTTTTAGATGAATTTCTTGGTTGTGGTTAAAAAATATGCTACACTATTAATATGAAAATTTTAATCCCAACAGCAAAAGAAATGAACACAGACTTGCCAAGTATTGAAGCCACTCCTTTAAAACCAGAAAGTCAGGCCGTACTGGATGCCTTGGCCCTCTATTCTGCTAGTCAATTGGAGAGTTTTTACAAAGTTTCAGCCGAGAAGGCTGCGGAAGAATTTCAACATATCCAAGCTTTAAAAAAACAAACTGCTCAACACTATCCAGCTCTGAAACTTTTTGATGGGCTCATGTACCGCCATATCAAGCGAGATAAATTGACAGAGGCAGAACAAGCCTATCTTGAAAATCATGTCTTCATTACCTCGGCTTTGTACGGTGTTGTTCCAGCCTTGTCACCTATGGCACCTCACCGTTTGGACTTTTTGAAGAAGTTAAAAGTCGCAGGTAAGACTTTGAAGAGCCATTGGAAGGCAGCCTATGATGAGGCTGTGAATGGTGAAGACCTAATTTTCTCCCTCTTGTCATCAGAATTTGAGACTGTATTTTCTAAGGAAATCAGAGAAAAGATGGTGACCTTCAAATTCATGGAGGACAAAGGTGGTCAGCTGAAAATTCACTCAACTATCTCCAAGAAAGCGCGTGGTGCCTTCCTGACTGCCCTTATAGAAAATCAAGTACAGACGGTGGAAGAAGCTCGTCGCTTAAGATTTGCAGGATTTAACTACAGAGAAGACCTGTCCCAGCCACAGGAATTGGTTTTTGTAAAGGAAGTATAGAAAATAGATAAAAGAAAAAGTCAGCAGAATTATGCTGACTTTTTTCTAGCTTATAAAGTATTGGATATATGAATCTCATTTGATAAACAGTTAAGATGGTTAACCAAATTCATGATTGACAGATGGTTTCGGCAAATAAACTTCTTGGTAATTCCTGGAATATAGAAATTAGACACAATGATATCGTAGTCTGTCTGATTTAAAATCTCAGGGCTTGTTTTCAATTCATCCCAAGTATCAAAGGTGAATCGATTGTTACAATAGTATGTAAGCATATCCTTTAAAGTAAGTGATAGGGCGTGGTCAAAGTTACTGATAATCAAAACCTTGATAGGTGGTCGATTTTCTAACAACTGAGTAGAGAGGTTTTCAGCATGGGTTAAGATGGTGTACATCAAGTGTTCCAACTGTTCAGGATGGTCATGCTGTCCAATTGCTTGACGGTATTGAGCCAGTTCTTGACGCGCACTCCCCATAAAGTCTGGGAAGTAAACTTCGAAATTTTTAATCGTCAATGCTTTTTGTTCAAATAAGATTGGGGTAGAAAAGATTTCCTGTCTTTCAAAGAAAGCAGTGTTGTGTAAATGCCAAATCAGCTCATCGTGGTTGGTAAAGGTAATCTTATATTGTTTTGATAGGCGTTCTAATATTTGACTCAGTAATTGGTAAGAGTGTCTTGCTTCACTGTTTTTTTCTAAAGAGTTGAAGAATTCTTTAGGATCTAAAAAAATGTTACTTTGAATAAAGGAAATAAAAATTTGTGCAATAATATCTGGAGTGATTTCAAATTCAAATACTTGAGAGAAATAGCCTAGTACCTCTTCAAAGTTTGGAATGCTTGCTAAAATAGGATAGTAATCATCAAAGAAATGATTTGGTAAGTCGATGAAATGACCATTTTTGATGCGATAAATACTGATAGCTATCATCAACTTGTACATTCTATAAATTGAAAATCGCATCGGGTAATTCGTGATTTTATAGAAGAAATCAGCAAACTCTGTTAAATCTTCTTCAGGAAGGTCAGGAAAAGGCCAGTCTAGGAAATAATAGCGCTCAGAGAAGTATTGGGCAAAAAAGTAACGAATATCGATCTCATTTCCACGTATCTCGGATGGAGTAAAAGATAATTCAATTTGAAACTGAGATGAGAGAACTTTTGTAATATTTCTGCCCAGTCGATAGAGGTTGGCATTACTAGAGTGAAGATTTTCTATTGTTCGATAAATAGGTAGCCCCTCATTAAAAAACAGATACTCTAGTAATTGAAAAGATTGAGAATTAGCAAGAAAATATTGATAAATATCTTCTACACTAGTGTTAACTTCTAAATCTATCATGATTCCGTTAACAGAAGATTGGATGTCAATAGATGGAAAGGCAACACGTAATTCATTTAAATCACTTTTTAAGATTCGTTCTGTACATCCTAATTTTTCGGCTAGTTCATGCAATTTCATCCAATTACGATTCTGAATTAAGGTTTCCATTAAACGTAATTGTCTTTGATCTTTTGTGGATAAAAGGTTGCGCATATTGGTAATTTCCTCCTATTTTCATTATATCATATTATTGTCTAAAGTGTACAAAAATGTCGGAGTAGAAAAATTGTCTGAATTAGTCAGAAAAATTAGAATAATATAAGTGACTTTTAGGTACAAAAAGAGAATATATTAATCGTATAGAAAATATTGATTTATATATCAAATGGTTGTAGAGTAGGAACTATAAAATATTATCTAGGAGTTTAAAATGAAACATTCACATAAGAAATCATTTGACTGGTATAGCATGCAACAACGATACTCTATTCGTAAGTATCACTTTGGTGCAGCTAGTGTCTTGCTCGGGACAGCCTTAGTCTTGGGAACTGCTGCCAATGCGCAATCAGTACAAGCGGAGGAACAACATCCAGAAGCAACTAACAGTGTTTCTGTTGATAAGGTAGATGAAGCTACTAAACCAGCAGAAGTTTCTACACCTAAAAAAGAAACAACTTATGCAGCTCCAACTGTTGCGAACCCAGTAGAAACGACTCCAGCTAAAACTGAAGAAGCTACTAGACCAGCAGAAAAAGTTGAAGAAGCAAAAGATAAAAAAGAAGAAGTAACGCATCAAGATGCTGTTGACAAGTCAAAATTGTTAACGGCTCTTTCGCGTGCTAAAAAACTTGAGAGTAAGTTATATACAGAAGCAAGTGCTGCAAACTTGCAAGCAAGTATCCAAGCTGGTCAAAGCTTGCTTGGGAAAGCAGATGCAACTGAAGTTGAATTATCAGCAGCAGAGTCATCTATTCAATCGGCTATTATTGGTCTAGAACTTCGTTCTAACTCTGATAAAGGAACTGTATCAGAAACTCCTGTAGTGAAGAAAGCTGACGCTGCAGAAGCCAAAGAAGAAGCTAAACCAGTTGCAACAACTGATCGTTCAGCTGTTGATAGTACTGTTTTGCCAACTAGCACACCTGTTAAAGTAGAAGCTACGTCAAGACCTGCATCTACAAATGAACTTTTGAAACCAGCTCTTAGCCTTTCTGACGCTCGCCAAAATCCAGCTATCCGTAAAGAAGACTTGGATAAAGGGCACAGTGGCTTTAGAGCAGCTAGCAATCCAGCTAACCCAATTGTTTCAGGTTCTGGAAATACAGTTGCATTTACAGATATTAGTCAAGGTGGTCGTAGTTATAGTTTCCGTGGCTACGGAAACTCACGTGGTGGTAATTCAATTCATTACGATGTAACAACAGTACGTCAAGGTAATAGATTGAATTTCACAATTAGATATTCTGGTCCAGGTGAATTTGTTAATAATAACTTTATCTTGGACAAAGGGGATGGATTTGGAAATCCTTCAAATGCAACCATCACAACTCCAAGATTAAGAGAGCAATCAAAACCTATTAGCCAGGGTGCCAACTTCGTATCTCACTCAGGATACAGTATGACCTCTGCTACTTCAACAAATATGGAACAAACAATCAGATTTAGTTTGCCTATCATTAATCCAAATGGTGACTTGTCTGTTCGTTTGAAACCAGTTACTTTTAACGTGGACCAAGGTGGTGGCGGTGCCGCTACTAGCAATGACCCATACAGTAACTCCAACTATTATTACAGAGCAAATCCACTCCTCTTGGATGCAAATCCAAATGGTGGTACTAGTAACAAGACTGTTACAGAAGAACTTGAATTCCAAACTATCTATCTTCCAACTAGTAAATTGCCAGAAGGTGAGACTAGATTAGTTAGAGAAGGTGAAAAAGGACAACGTCAAATTACCTATAAAGTTCATCGATTAGGTAATGAAACAATCCTAGGCTTGCCAATTAGTAATAGAGTTACTAAAGAAGCTAAACCACGTATTGTTCAAATCGGTGTCGCTAAAGAATTCATTGAAACTGTAAAACCACGTGTTGATCAAAATAAAATCGGTGATACCAATAACCTCACTTTCTATCTTGATAATGATGGTAACGGTGTTTACACTGAAGGTGTAGACGAACTTGTTCAAAGAATTGCTATTAAAGATGGTGCTAAAGGTGAAAAAGGAGACCAAGGTGAACGCGGTCTCACTGGGGCACAAGGTGCTAAAGGTGAAAAAGGAGACCAAGGTGAACGCGGTCTAACTGGAGCACAAGGTGCTAAAGGTGAAAAAGGGGACCGAGGCGAACGCGGTCTAACTGGAGCACAAGGTGCTAAAGGTGAAAAAGGAGACCAAGGTGAACGTGGTCTAACCGGAGCACAAGGTGCTAAAGGTGAAAAAGGAGATCGAGGCGAACGTGGTCTGACTGGAGCACAAGGTGCCAAAGGTGAAAAAGGAGACCAAGGTGAACGCGGTCTGACTGGAGCACAAGGTGC
>CAMHZO010000015.1:0-33280 GCA_946190205.1 Streptococcus mitis
TACCGCCGTGAAAAGGCGGTGTCTTAACCCCTTGACCAACGGACCTGAGCTGTTATTTTCAACTCTTACTATTATACCGACTTTTTAAACTTTGTCAACTCCTTTTTGAAACTTTTTATGTTTTTTTCTTTTTTTGCATAGCTTCTTACCGAGTACGGATATCAAACTCCTTAAACACAATACGTAAGTCTCTCAATACTCTTTGTCGACCTCGAAATCGTTCATGTCTTAAGACGCGTTCTAACTCTTCTTGTTTCTCTTTATTTTGTTTACTTTTATAATCTCTTAGGGTTTCATGAAAGAGATAATAATCATCTAGCCAGAGACCTCCCTCGCTTATACGATGACTAATTTCACCTACTTCTTCATAAGGTTCTTTATCATATCTACGCTTCTGGCTTTCTTGTTTACGGATATGGTCTAAAATTCGATTACGGAATTTAGTTTTGAAGTATTTACGTAAACGAGGAATATCTTCTACTAGCTCTTCTTCTCTACTGATCAATTCATGTAAGCAAATCATTCCCTCTTGGTCCCAATCAGATAACTCCCATAAATGGAGATGATATTCATTTCTACACTTATATACAATCCCCTGGACTTCTTTATACAATTCTTTAAACATAATGTTCCCCTTTCTAGATACAGTCTAACAAATAATGAAGCTAATCGGGGCCATTTTACCTATTCTGTTCTCTACACCGTCTGAACTGCACAAAAAAAGAGAGGTCACGCCTCTCTCAGGGTTATATTTCATCATTCATTTTTGACTTTACTTCATCATAAGATAATGCATGAGATTCCTCTTCTACGGTTTCAGGCATCTTTCCTGTTTCATAAAGAGCTTTAATTTGTGTACTATCCAATGTTTCGTATTTCAATAATGCTTCTGCAATCAACTTGTGAGTTTCACGATTTGACTGAATAATTTCAGCAGCTTTATTTCGTGCTTCATTTAATAATGAACGAACTTCTTCGTCAATTTCATAAGCTGTTTGTTCTGAGATTGATTTTTGAGGGCTCTGTGCACCAAACATAGCATGATTGCCTTCATATTGAACTGGACCTAGTTTTTCACTCATACCGTACTCTGTAACCATTGCACGCGCCATTTGTGTCGCCTGTTCAAAGTCGTTTGAAGCTCCTGTAGTTTGGACATTAAAGATAATTTCTTCGGCTACACGTCCACCCATTAAACCAGCCAATTGCTCTTTCATATCTTCTTTAGATAGAAGCATTTGATCCTCTTTAGGAAGTGCAATCATATAACCACCTGCACGGCCGCGTGGTACGATAGTAACTTTATGAACAACACGAGCATTCGACAAGACTAGACCAACAATGGTATGTCCTGCCTCATGATAGGCAACCAATTCACGTTCTTTTTGTGAAACTGTCTTATCTTTCTTAGAAGGTCCAGCAATAACTCTATCTTCTGCTTCATCAATATCTGAAGCATCAATTATAGATTTATTGCGACGAGCAGCAACTAGAGCCGCCTCATTCAATACATTCTCTAAATCAGCACCAACAAAACCTGGAGTTTGTTGGGCAACTAATTTCAAATCAACATCTTCTGCTAAAGGCTTGTTCTTAGCATGAACTTTCAAGATTGCTTCGCGACCTTTAACATCAGGACGGCCAACCAATACTTTTCTATCAAAACGTCCTGGACGCAGAAGGGCAGGGTCAAGTACATCTGACCGGTTTGTCGCAGCGATGACGATAATCCCTTCATTTCCTTCAAAACCATCCATCTCAATCAAAAGTTGGTTCAAGGTTTGTTCACGTTCGTCATTTCCTCCACCAAGACCAACTCCACGTTGACGTCCAACAGCATCAATTTCATCGATAAAGATAATAGCTGGTGCTGCTTTTTTGGCATCTTCAAAAAGAGAACGAACACGACTAGCTCCAACTCCGACAAACATTTCTACAAAGTCAGAACCTGAAATACTAAAGAATGGAACACCTGCTTCTCCGGCGACTGCCTTAGCAAGCAAAGTTTTACCTGTTCCCGGAGGTCCCTCCAGAAGGACACCTGCTGGAATACGAGCTCCAAGTTTTGTAAATCGTTTTGGATCTTTTAAGAATTCAACAACTTCAACTAGTTCTTGTTTTTCTTCCTCAGCTCCAGCCACATCTGAAAATCTTACTTTAATATCTTCTTTATTTGCAGCTTTAGCCTTACTACGTCCAAAACTCATCGGGTTACGGCTATTATTTCCTCCCATATTTCCCATCATCGAGAAGAGGAAGAAGAAGAGGATACCGAATGGCACAATGGATACAAGAATATTAATCCACATACCACTTGAACTTTCATGCTTAATAGTTACTTCCGCTTTATGGTCAGAAGCAAGCTTTTGCAATTCTGATACTGTAGTATCTGAAGGAAGAATAATACTTGAAAATTTCTCTACTGTTGTAGCAGAAGGAGAAAAGAACTGGATACCTGTTTCTTCTTTACTTGTTTTAGGATTTTTATAGACACCCGAAATCTCGATAACACTGCCATTTGGTTGGTAGGTTAATTCTTTTACATTGTCATCGGTAATTTCTTTTACCAATTCTGTATAATTAATTTGCTCACTTTTCCCTGCAACACTACCTGTACTGAAATACTGGTAAGCTGTAACTAGGAAAAAAATAAGTAATAACCATAGAAAAGGATTTTTAATTAAACCATTATTTTGTTTTTTCATTAAAAATTGTTCTTTCTAATTTGAATATACTTCTTCTTTCAATACTCCAACATAAGGAAGGTTACGATAATTTTCTTTGTAGTCTAAACCATAACCTACTACAAACTCATTTGGAATAGTAAAGCAGGTATAGTCAGCCTCAATTTCTACAACACGTCCTTCTGGTTTATCCAACAAGGTTGCAATGTGAACAGAAGCTGCTTCTCTTGCAATAAACATATCTCGCAAATTCTTCAAAGTTTGACCTGTATCAATGATATCTTCTACAAATAAAACATGTCTTCCTTTGATGTCTTGAGTTACATCTTGCTTGATATTGATGACACCGCTACTTGCTGTTCCACCATGATAGCTAGAAACCATCATGAAGTCCATTTCAATATGTGTGTCGATATGTTTGACTAATTCAGCCATAAAAGGAATAGATCCTTTTAAAATCCCAACTAAGATTGGATTTTTTCCTGCATAGTCTTTAGTTAATTGAGCACCTAATTTTTTAGCAGCTTCTGTAATTTCATCGTGTGAAACGAGGATTTTTTTAATATCGTTTTCTAACATTTTTTTACCTATCTATTTTTTCTATATAAAGTACAGTGTTCATTATATCATTTTTCGTGTTTTTACTCAAATTACTGGTCGCAATTCCCAAAATTGAGACAATTTCACCAAATTGCTCAATAATCAGAGCTGATTTTCGCTTTTCCATAGGGATTTTCAAATCAATAAATAGACGTCTGAGTTTTTTTCTATGCCCATTTTGAATCAAAAAATCTCCTGTTTTTCGATGACGAATGTGTATTGATGTTTCCCGTGAAACAGGTACCTGCTGAATTGATTCACCTTCTAAAGGAAGTCCAAAGGAAAATAAATATCCCTGATAAGATACCTGATTTTGATAGTGTAACACAAGTTCATCTTCCTTTTCATCAGACTGAGGACTGATTTTACAAATCCGAAACTGTTGATACTCTTTTACTAATTCATAACCATTTTTAAGCGGATGACGATACTGGCTTTTAGTTTTTAAAATTTGTCTAACTTCTTCAAACTGAGCTTTTGTAAGATTCAAATCTGGAAAACGATTCAGGTAAGTTTGAAGTAAAACTCTTTGTGTGGACTCAGAGTAAGACAATAGCTGCTCTAAATTTTCTACATCAATATTCTTTGATAGTTCAGCTATTGCCAAGTCATAATCTAAAATTTCATTACCGATGCTTAAGATTGCATCCCTAAATCGAGGATTTTCTTTTTCCAATTCTGGTAAGTATGAGTTTCGAATACGATTGCGAAAATAATGATTTTCCTTATTTGATGAATCTTCAAAGTGAAAAATTGATGGAAAGTCTTTTTTTTGAAAATGCAAGAAGGGGCGAATAATTTCTATCTCTCCGACTACTTGCTTCTCCTTAATCCCTGATAGATAGCGCAAACGAGTACCTCGAATCAAACGCATCAAAATCGTTTCCACCTGATCATCAGCATGGTGGGCAGTGACTAAGGCTGTCGCACCTGTCTTTTTCATGACCTCTTGAAAAAAATCATAACGAAAATTTCGTGCACGCGCTTCTGAAAATTCTCCTGAAAAATTGCTGATATAAATAGGAAGCTCTGCTTCAGCAGCTAACTTCCTTAATTCCTGTTCTTCCCAATCTGATTCTACTCTCTGCTTATGATTCACATGAGCTAGAATCAATTCAATTTCTAACTCTTTTTGATACGTAGATAACACCTTAAATAGAAACATAGAATCTAATCCACCAGAAAGAGCTAGAACCACCTTAGCATGCTTTTTGAAATATCCCTTCTTGAGAAAATGATTTAAAAAATCTTGTTCCCTCATTTTAGAACCTCATAAACATCTTTGGCTATCTTAGAAATCGTATCATAATCAGAATTTTTAGTGAAAATAGAAAGAATAAATGGAGAATCTGCATAGACAACACCTGTATCATGCTTAAATTCATCCGCATCTCCAATTTTATGAGCTACTTTAACAGAAACACCTTTGGCAATTCTCTCATTATCAAAATCTGTTTTAGTCAAAGACTCCAATACAAATCCATTTTGATTATAAATTGCCTCCATAACCTTCCCAGCCATCTTAGAAGAAATCAATTTTTCTTTGGAATCCCAATCATCTCCCATAATAGCAGACATCTTGGATTTGAATGTGGCATCAGATTGGTTTGAAATGTAATATCCCAATAGATTATGAGCTACATTATCAGATTCTTTTGATACTTTCGTAATTAAATCCTTTAGAGAATACTCTTTATTATCCTCTTTTTTAGGAAGACTACCACTTCCTTCTGGTTTATAGGAACCTGGAAAATCATTGACTGCAGATATGTATTTTACAGTCGTATCTAACTGATAAAGACCTTCATTTATTTTTTCTTGCGTATAATAAAGATAAGGGAGTTTCAAAACACTAGCCGCATACATCTTTTCATCTTGATTGATACCAGCTTCTTTTCCAGTAGTCAGTTGCTTAACATAAATAGAAAATGAATCCTTCTGATATTTTTCCGATAACATTTCTTGGACTTTACTCATCCGATTATCTTCTTCAGAAGTTGATTCTTTAGCTACCCATCCAGCCTGATCAATATGTAGAAATTCTCTTCCTTCTACAAACATGGTCTTATCAATTGATACTTGCGAATAAGCTGATAAGGATGATTTCACTTCTTTTAAGTCATAAGGACTATTGTACAGTTTAAAATCAGATTCTAACCATACTTTTTTTATTGTTGGAGTTACCTCTGATTGATCATATAAAAATCGTTTGTCCGCAGCTATAAATTGATGATTTGATAGCTTAAATACCGGAATTCCTTGTTTATTTAAGTGCCACTCGGTTATTTGAAAACTTGTTTGGGGAGTCAATTTTCCAGATTCCACTACTAAATCTTCATTCGCATAAACAGGAACCTCTCCATAAACCATGGGAGAACTTAATTTTTCTCTAAAATAAATACCAAAGTCAGATTGTGAAAGGTAATAAATTTCTTTCGAAGTATAGACGACTTCTTTTTCTGTGCTAACGACTTTTGAAATAGTCAAAAAACTCGGTAGCAACAAAATAATTAAGAACTTACGCATTCTTCCTTTCCTTTTCTTCTTGTAAACGCAATAATTGATTTTTATCAGCCAACTCTTCTAGTTTTTCATCCGATAGACTCAAAAATTGCTCTATTACATCTAATAAATTTTCCATTTTATCACCTTGGGAGCAAGTCAGGAATCGTATAAACGGCTTCCCTATTCTTAGAATAATAATATTTTGCACGCATGTATTTAGCAGCGTAATCTTCATCTTTCAACTTTGTAGCAAAAGCTGTCTCTTTCTCCTTTTCCTCACTCAAGGTTTGATACTGAGTTTGCAAGTCTGATAACTGTTGACGTCTTTGGAGTAATTGATGATAGCTTTGAGCAAGATTATAAGTTGGTAAAATGAACAGTAAAATCATCAAAATAAGAACCCAACCCATGAAACGATTCCGTTTTTGTCGTTCTTTCATCAGATAGCGACGACGTTGGTGTTCATTTTGAATAAAAGAATTATTCAATTGTACGATATTTTTAGACATTTTCTTCTACCCGTGTTTCACTGATAATTTCATACATGCCTGCTGCATCTTCTTTTTTTGTACTATCTTTCATCTCCAGTACTTTTACAAGTAGCAACTTATTGCCAAAGCGAATTTCAACTTGGTCATTAACTTTCAAATCCGTTGAACTTTTTGCCAAGATTCCATTTACCTTGATTCTACCTTTATCTGCTACTTCTTTTGCGACTGTACGACGCTTGATAATTCTTGATACTTTTAAATATTTGTCTAATCTCATTTTTATTACCTCAAATTATTATTGTACCATTTTTATCCCTTTTATAGAAGAAAAATGTTAAAGGGAAATTGCTTCCTTTGATTCTTTTATCTCTAATAAACTTTCTCCAAAAATGAGCAGACCTTCTAAAATTTCATAGTCCTTCTTGTTTCGGATGTCAAATACAACTTCCATTAATCCCTTATTCTCAGTTATGGCTGCTTTTAAATTCGTTGCAGATAAAGATTTAAAATAATCTTGAGCCAAAAATAATCGCTGAGTGACTTTTTCAAATTGTACTGTAATCTTATTATCTTTTCTTTCCACACGTTGAACAAAGACCTTGTCAAGATAAGACTTAACCAAACCAATCTCTAAAAGATAGGCTACCACATCTGGGTACTCTCCAAAGCGGTCCATCAACTCTTCTTGTAACTCTTCATAGTTGGCACGGTTGTCAATTTGACGAATTTTCTTGTAAATTTCAATCTTATGTCGTTGATCAGAAATATAGGTATCAGGAAGATAGGCATCAATTTGTAAAATCAACTCAGCATTTCCTTTGGTTCTTGTGTTCCCATTACCATGTCGTTTAGCAATAGCTTCCTCCAATAACTGCGAATACAATTCAAAACCAACAGAATCAATGAAACCAGACTGGGATTTTCCTAAAAGATTTCCTGCTCCGCGAATCGAAAGATCTCGCATTGCAATCTTAAATCCAGAGCCCAATTCTGTAAATCCTTTAATCGCTTCTAATCTCTTCTCGGAGACTTCACTGATTGATTTTTCTGGACGATACATGAGATAGGCATAAGCAATACGATTACTACGACCGACTCTTCCTCTTAACTGATATAAGGTTGACAAGCCCATATGGTCCGCATTTTCAATAAATAAAGTATTGGCATTTGGAATGTCCACCCCTGTCTCAATAATGGTAGTTGTCACCAAGATATCATACTGACCTTCAATGAAATCTAGTAGAGTATTTTCTAACTGAATCTCACTCATTTGCCCATGAACATACCCAATCGAAGCCTCTGGAATCAACTCCTGTAATTCGGAAACCTTCTGGTCAATCGTGTCAACTTTATTGTAAAGATAGTAAACTTGACCTCCACGCTCCATTTCACGCAAGACAGCATCACGAATCACACTATCATTCTTTTCTAAAACATAGGTTTGCACTGGATAACGATTAGTCGGCGGAGTTTCAATAACAGACAAATCTCTGATTCCCAGCATAGACATGTGAAGGGTACGAGGAATTGGCGTTGCTGTCAAGGTCAGGACATCTACTTGTTTTTTCAGTTCTTTCAAGGTTTCCTTATGCTTGACACCAAATCGCTGTTCCTCATCAATAATCATCAAGCCCAAATCAGCAAACACAACATCTTTTGACAAAACACGATGTGTTCCAATCAAAATATCAACTTGACCCTTTTTCAATTTTTCAAGTGTTTCAGTCTGCTCTTTTTTACTTCTAAAGCGACTCAATACATCAATATTAACTGCAAAATTTTGGAATCGTTCCTTAAAATTCGTATAGTGCTGTTGCGCTAAAACCGTCGTCGGAACTAAGACGACAACCTGTTTGTGATCATTGACTGCCTTAAAGGCTGCACGCATAGCAACTTCAGTCTTTCCAAAACCAACATCCCCAACTAAAAGTCGATCCATTGGTTGAGAAGCCTGCATATCTCTCTTGATTTCCCCAACACTACGAAGTTGATCATCCGTTTCAACATAAGGGAAGGCATCATCAAAAGCATGTTGATCCTCATCATCAGCTGAGAAAGTAAAACCCTTCAACTGGCTGCGTTCAGAATAAAGTTTAATTAAATCGTCAGCTATATCCTCTACCTGGTTCTTAACTTTTTGCTTTGCTTTTTTGAAATGACCGTCATTTAATTTATTGAGTTTAGGTGCTTTACCGTCACTTGAAACGTATTTGGAAAGTAGATGAATCTGTTCCACTGGGATAGAGATTTGATCCCCGTTTTGGTATTGAACACTGACATAATCACGGTGAATCCCTTTGATTTCAATTGTTTCAATCCCTAGATATTGACCAATTCCATGGATATGGTGAACAACGTAATCTCCTTTTTCAAGTTCATTGTAATCTTTTAATCTCTCTGCGTTTGAAACATGTTGTCTTCGAAAACGACGTTTCAATTTCTTTTGAAAAATCTCATGTTCAGTTATCAATAAAACCTTTTCATCTACAAAATGAAAACCATGTCTGAGATTACCCTCGATTAAGTTTACAGATTCTTTACAAATACTTGACTTATCTCTGGAATCCAATTTAATCTGATATTCTTCTAAAACATCCTCCAATGTTTTACTTCCCATTGAATTGCTAGACTGCAGAATAATAGTGTAATCCATTTTTTTGTATCGCTCAATTTCTTCTTTTAGAAAAGAAAATTGATTGAAAAATTCTTGCATAGGATATTGATTAAATTGATAAATTTGGTCAAACTTGAGATTGCCTAAACCCTTTTGCAGATTAGAGAAAAAGGTAACCGGACTCTGTTTTTTATAGATTTGCTCTGTATCAGCAAAATACTGCATCTCAGAAAATGCTTTACTGCTCTGTAATTCTTCTGTAAAGTATTGTGCTAACTCCCTTTCAAAGACTTCATACTGATTCATTAATTTTTGATAATCATCAAAGAATACTGGTGTATCTTTTTCAATATAATCAAAGACAGTCCATATCTTGTCATAACACAAAGATAAAAATTTCCGGGAATCAGAATGAATTTGTTTTTGGTGAAAACTTGAAAGAATTTCTTCTAAGTATGATTTTAAAATAGGTGATAACGTTTTTGAAATTTGTTTTTCTAAAGCGGACTGACCTCGTTGATAATCCTTTTCTCTCAAAAGCATATCACTAGCTGGAAAGATAGTGAGTTCTGTCTGATTTTCTTTCGATAATTGTGTTTCGACTTCAAATAACCTAATACCATCAATTTCATCACCAAAAAACTCAATTCGGAAAGGTTCTAACTGGGATATTTCAAAAATATCTAAAATATCTCCTCGTATACTAAACTCTCCCTGAGTTTGTACTTGCGTAACTTTTCGATAGCCAATTTCCTTTAACTGATGCATAAGCGCGTGTTGGTCATATTCTTCACCAACTGTTATTTTTACAATACTATCTTTAAATATATTGGGAGACGGTAAAATCAATCGACTTGCTGCGATATTACAAACTAAAATCCCTTTCTTAGATGAATCAGTCAAAAAACGCAAGGCTTCAACCCGTGAAATGATTTTTTCTTGTGAAGACATCAAAAACTCGACCATAGGGGAGTCATCTACCAAAAATGGATAGATAAGTTCCTCACCCAAGATAGAGATAAGATCACTAACAAGTCCTTCTGCTTCTCCATAAGTTGATGTCAATAACACAATCTTATCTTCCTGTCTCAAACTACTAGCAATTGCTAAAGCTTTTGTAGAAGTTGACAATCCCAACATTAATTGTCTTTTCTTATCTGTCAGATTTTGATGCCATTTTTTTATCTGATCATTTTCTGAGAATAAATCTAATAAGGCCACCATTTATCCGTTATACCTCTGCATCGTTTTTTCAAAGTTTTTCTCTTGTAAATAGTAGTTTACAGAATCGTCAACTTTGTCAATAGACTGTAAAATACCAATATAATCATCCTTGTCAAAGGTACTCAAAACATGGTTAACAACTGACATGCCATTTTTAGGTCTTCCGATTCCAATCTTAACACGGTTAAAGACCTGAGTTCCAATATGTTGAATAATAGACTTGATACCATTATGACCACCTGCGGATCCCTTTGCTCTTAAACGAATCTTTCCAACTTCCATGTCAAGATCATCGTAAATGATGAGTAAATCTTCAATATCTAAACCATAATAAGTCAATAAAGCATGAACCGCTTTTCCACTTTCATTCATAAATGTCGTTGGTTTGACAAGATAAATTTTTTCTCCATTTAGGAAAAAGGATGCTAGGTCAGCTTGAAATATCTTATCATGTGTAAAAGTGACATTCTGTTTCTTCGCTAGTTGGTCAATCAACATAAATCCAACATTGTGTTTTGTTTCAAAATATTTATCCCCTGGATTTCCTAATCCTACAAGTAATTTGGTCATTTATTTTTCCTTTCAAAAGCCAAAAGGGTTGGAATTTTTTTCCAACCTAATTGACACTATTCATTAATTTTTTTAGACATTAAAGCGGAATTCCATGATATCACCGTCTTGGACGATATATTCTTTTCCTTCTTCACGCAAGCGTCCAGCTTCTTTTACAGCCTTTTCAGATCCGTATTTCACTAAATCCTCATATGACATGGTTACTGCACGGATAAAGCCTTTTTCAAAGTCTGAGTGGATAATCCCAGCTGCTTGAGGAGCCTTCATACCACGTTTGAAGGTCCAAGCGCGAACTTCTTTTTCACCAGCTGTGAAGTAAGTTCCCAATCCAAGCAAATGGTATACAGCACGAGTCAACTTGTCAACGCCTGATTCTGTCAACCCAAGTGCTTCAAGAAACTCTTGCTTATCTTCATCGTCTAACTCAGAAATTTCTTCCTCAGCACGCGCAGAAATAACGACTACTTCAGCATTTTCTGTCGCTGCGAATTCACGAATTTGTTTAACATAGTCGATAGAGTCAGGTTCTGAAACAACATCCTCATCCACATTGGCAACATAGAGCACTGGTTTAGTCGTCAAAAGGAAGAGACCTTTGACAACTTTTTGTTCTTCATCTGTAAATTCAATAGTTCGAGCTGATTTTCCATCTTCTAGGACTGGTTTAATCTTTTGAAGAACATTAAACTCAGCTACTGATTCTTTATCTTTTTGCGTACGTGCCATCTTTTCTACACGCGCATAACGCTTATTAACTGATTCTAAGTCAGCAAGAATCAACTCCAGGTTAATAGTATCAATATCTGCAAGTGGATCTACAAAGGCGTCTTCACGTCCTTGCTCGCGCATCACATTTTCATCATCAAAAGCACGAACTACGTGAACAATCGCGTCTACTTCACGGATATTAGCCAAGAATTTATTCCCTAGCCCTTCTCCTTTTGAAGCTCCTTTTACAATTCCTGCGATATCTGTAAATTCAAATGTTGTTGGAACTGTCTTTTTAGGAGTGATCATTTCAGTCAATTTTTGTAGGCGTTCATCTGGAACCTCAACCATTCCAACGTTTGGATCAATCGTCGCAAATGGATAGTTTGCAGCCTCTGCTCCTGCTTTTGTAATTGCATTAAATAGTGTTGATTTACCAACGTTTGGCAAACCAACGATACCTGCTGTTAAAGCCATATTTTCTCATTCTCCGTTTTTATTTCAATCCCTAATATTATAACACAAAAAGGGAAAACTTGCTAACCCTCTAACTGAGGGGTTTCAGTCAATAATTTTATTCATTTTTCGATCAAAATCATAGCGCCCCATCATGACAACATGGTCACAATTGCTACATTTAATTTTGATATCTGCTCCTACACGTGTAATTTCCCAACGATTGGCCTTTTTACCTGTTGACTTGATGGTGCAAGCATGTGGTTTTTTCATTTCAACAAAATTTCCAACTTGATACATACTACTCTCCTTTTCTTTTTCGATTATATCATAAAAGAGGCGAGCCAGGCTCAACCTCTTTCACTTAATTTGTACGAACTGGTGTAATGAGCTGCATGAAGTCTTCATCAGTGTCTGCTGGCACAAGAGTAAATGGACGAACAGCTGAGATAAAGCTAATAGTCACCTTGTCGCTATTTAAAGCCTTAAGAGAATCAATCAAGTAAGTTGGGTTGAAACTAATAGTCAAATCTTCACCAGTCACCTGATCAGTATCGATTTCTTCGTTTACTTTACCAACTTCTGGAGAATGAACATGGGCGCTAACAATACCACCTTTAATTTCAAGCTTCACAGTACCATTTTGAGTCGCACTTGATAAAAGGCGAGCACGCTCCATTGACTGACGTAAGTTTACCACATCAAAAGTAATAGTAGTGTTAAAGTCTGTCGGAATCAAGCGATCTGTATCAGGATAGTTACCTTCTAACAAACGAGTATAGAAGCTAATATTTTCGCTTCTAAAGAGGATTTGATTGTTGGCAAAGAAAATCTCTACAGTTTCAATATCGTCTGTAAATACTGCTGAAAATTCGCGTAGAGAACGGCTAGGAATCACGACATCAAAATCATCACTATTTTTTTCAAGAGTCAATTTTTTCTGGCTTAGACGATGAGAGTCTGTTGCAACTGTTTTTAACTCTTTGTGTTGGCTCAATACAAAATGAACACCTGTTAAAATTGGACGACTTTCTTGTGTACTTGCAGCAAAAGCTGTTTCATTGATAATTTTCTTAAGTAATTTTGTTTCAAGAACCAAAGGAGTGCTTGCTGAAATTTCTTGGATTCGTGGATATTGCTCGCTATCTTTTCCTTTTAGGGTAATTTCTGATTTGCCACTAGTTAAAACAATTTGGTTTTGTTCAATTTCTTTAAAATCAAGAGTCACATCAGGTAGACTAGATACCACATTGATGAAGAAAGAAGCTTCAAGAAGGATCGAACCTAAAGAAGTAATTAACAAACCAGCATCTTCATTTTTTTGAGAAATAAAATTTTCAATTGAAATTTGACCATTTGAACCAATTAAAGTAACACCTTCATTGGTTACGTCAATTTTGACGGTTGATAAAATAGGAATGGCATTTTTAGAGCTAATAGCTCTCTTAGTAGTATTTAAGGCTTGTAGAAATAAATTTTTATTAATTGAAAAATGAATCATGGATTCTCCTTTATTTATTTTTAGTATTAGAAGGATAATAGTAATAATAGAGTCTGTGAAATCTGTGGAAAACAGACTTTAAACAAGTCATATCAAGTTTTTGGGCTTGTTTAAAAAATGTGGATAAAAAAGATAATAAAGTAAAAGTTATCCACAAGTTATTTGATTTTCTTTTTGATTGATTCAATTTCTAAACGTAAATTATCGTCTTCATCAATCAAAGATTTAATTTTGGCATGGGCATGAATGACTGTTGTGTGATCTTTACCACCAAATTCCTTCCCAATTTTTGGAAGACTATTATCTGTTAGTTCTCTAGATAAATACATGGCTACTTGACGGGCTAACACAATATTTTGAAGGCGTCTGCTTCCCTTCATTTCTTTGACGCTGACACCATAAAAGTTACCAACTTCATTTTGGATTTTATCAATTGGGATGACGAGCATTTGGCTAACATCTTGTTTGCGTGCCCTAATAGCCTCTGCAGCGATATCGATAGTGATATCCTTAATCTTCTTCACTCGGGCGATTAAAGTGATGTCGTTGATTGCTCCTTCAAGTTCTCGGACGTTTGAATCAAATTGACCAGCTAGGTATTCTAGGGTATCACTTTGGAAATGGTAGTCTAAATTCTCTGTTTTGCTTTGTAAAATGGCAATACGTGTCTCAAAGTCAGGTGGTGTGATATTTTGCGTCAAGCCCCAGCTAAAGCGCGTGACAAGTCTTTCTTCAAGGCCCTCTAAGTGTTTAGGGCTACGATCACTAGTCAGAACAATTTGTTTTTGATTGTTATGGAGAACATTGAAAGTATTGAAAAATTCTTCCTGAGTTGCAACTTTTTTTCCACTCAGCGATTGAATATCATCAATTAACAAGAGATCGAGGCTACGGTAGGTTTTTTTGAACTTATCCATTTCACCCAGTCTCAGATGTTCAAGAAAGTCGTTTATAAAGCTTTCAGCAGGAATGTACTTCACACGCGCATCAGGAATATTTTTCAAAATCTCATTCCCAATGGCATTGAGTAAGTGAGTCTTACCAAGCCCAGGTCCTCCATAGATAAAAAGAGGATTATAGGTCAAGGCCAAATCTTCAGAGACAGCCAGGGCGGCTGATACTGCCCAAACATTTCCATCCCCTTGGATAAAATTATCAAAGGTATACTTTTCTTTTAATCCAGTATCCGAATAAGGAATAGATGCTAACTTTGGACTATAGTCATAGAGAGTTGAATTTGGAGCTTCTTCAACTTGTGGGATAATCGTATCTTGAGGCTTGGTGAAAATATAGTGGGGAGTTATTTCAGCATCATAAATCTCAAAACCAGCTACTACAATGATATCTTTTAGTTGTTTTTCCCAGACCATTTCCATTTCAGATCGTGGTAAAAATATAGTGGCAACATTTTCTTCTACCTTAATGAGTTCAGCTTGAATAGCATAGAAATCATACATGGAACGAGTTAGTCTTTCTTGTGCAAATTCTAATATACGATTCCAAAATTGTTTTTCTTTCAATCCTTTCTCCTCCTTTACTATTTAAAAGTTTAATGCTAGATTTATTTTACCATAGATAGCAAGAATTTTCCACAAGCTGTGAAAAATAATCCACAATGTTATCAAGTTTTATCCACAGGTTGGGGATAAAATCAGAAACTATTGATTTATGAAGCTTTTTTTTGAAAAAAATAGTGGATAACCTTGTGAGATAAAAAAATAAAAGAACAGCCTTATTTCAGGCTGTTGATAATTCTACTGTATTCTTCTTGGTTTGAGAAAGCAATAATGATTTTTCCACTATCTTTTTTAGACAGTTTGATTTCTACATCTAATCCGAGTATTTTTTTTAACTGTTCTTCTTCATTTTGTATGAAATAATCATTTTTTTGCAGTTTCTTTTGTTTTTTCTCTGTCAGAAGAGCTTCTAACTTCCTTACAGAAATGCCTTCCTCTATGATTCGTTGAAAGAAATAGTCTTGTTGTTCCTTATTCAAGCCAACTAGCGAACGCGCATGCGCTTGTGATAGTTGGCCATTTTCTACTTCTGAAAGGATCTGTTCTGGCAAGGACAGCAAGCGAATAGAGTTGCTGATATAAGGACGAGACTTGCCCATTTTATCTGCAATTTCAGCATGGGTAAATCCTTTCTCTACAAGAGATTCATAGGCGCGTGCTTCTTCTATTGGATTTAAATTTTCCCTCTGTAAATTTTCAATGATAGACTGGATCATCATCTCTTGGTCTGAGAGTTGTTTAACAACAGCTGGGATAGACCTTAGACCAGCTAAAAGTGAAGCCCGATAGCGTCTCTCTCCTGCAAGGATTTCATAACCAATAACAGGAGATTGACGAACAATAATCGGTTGAATGACCCCATTTTCTTTGATAGACTGTGCTAGTTCATGTAGTTTTTCTCCATCAAATTCTTTTCGAGGTTGATAGGGATTTTTTTGTATATCTGTGATAGAAATCATTTCAAATTTTTCCATGATTCTACACTAACACATCTTTTCTCTTATGTAAAGCTTTCTTTACATAGATGTCAATTAAGATTCTAAATCACCTGAACTCTTGTCAAGTTTAATAGATGTAGTTTCTTCTTTACCGTTACGATAGTAAGTTATCTTAATGGTGTCTCCGATAGAATGATTGTAAAGAGCACTTTGTAAGTCTGTTGATGAAGCAATGTCTTTGTCATCTACTTTTGTAATAACATCGTATTTTTCAAGGTGACCATTGGCAGGCATATTACCCTGCACAGAACGAACAACTACACCAGATGTAACATTGCTTGGAATATTCAGTCTTCTAATATCACTTGTATTAATATTTGAGAGATTGACCATTTGAATTCCCAAAGCTGGACGAGTCACTTTTCCGTTCTTTTCCAACTGTTCAATAATATTGATAGCATCATTTGCAGGGATTGCAAAACCAAGACCTTCTACAGATGTTCCTCCATTTGTGGCAATTTTACTTGAGGTAATTCCGATAACTTGTCCTTGAATATTGATTAGTGGGCCACCAGAGTTACCTGGGTTAATAGCAGTATCAGTTTGGATGGCTTTTGTAGAAATGGCTTGTCCATCTTCAGATTTTAAAGATACATTTCGATTGAGACTAGATACAATACCCTGAGTGACAGTATTTGCATATTCAGAACCCAATGGGCTACCAATAGCAATGGCAGTTTCTCCTACGGTTAACTTACTAGAATCACCAAATTCAGCTACTGTTGTCACTTTTTCTGAAGAGATTTTGACGACAGCAATATCAGAGAAAGTATCAGCTCCGACGATTTCTCCAGGTACTTTAGTTCCATCTGACAAACGAATATCTACTTTGCTGGCACCATTTATAACGTGATTGTTGGTGACGATGTAAGCTTCTTTATCATTCTTTTTATAAATAACCCCAGATCCTTCACTAGAGATTTGCTGAGAATCTGTGTCAGTATCATCATTACCAAATACGCTATTTTGTCTGTTTGCTGAATAAGTAATAACAGAAACAACAGCATCTTTTACTTTGTTAACAGCCTGTGTTGTTGAATTTTCGTTCTTATAGGCAGTCTGTGTAATGGTGCTATTGTTGTTCGAGCTACTTACACCACTTTTTTGAGTGAGTTGAGTTATTGAAAAACTACCCAAGGCTCCACTAATAAAGCTAATGACGATAACGACTAATAATTGAAACCATTTTTTGTAAAATGTTTTTAGATGTTTCATATTTGCCTCCATTTGTTTGAAATTACTGAAAGTATAAACTGACTAGCTTAATTATAACTTAAACACAAAAGTTTTTCACAGATTGTGGATAACTTTCAAAAATCTGTGGTTTTCTCGGCTAAAATTAACCTTTTGTTTTGTGAATAAGATGTGAAAAAATAGAGAATATGTTAGAATAGAGTCATGAAAATTAAAGTTGTAACAGTTGGGAAACTGAAAGAAAAGTATTTGAAAGATGGTATTGCAGAGTATTTAAAACGAATTTCTCGATTTGCTAAGCTTGAAATGATTGAGCTAGCAGATGAAAAAACACCAGATAGGGCCAGTGAATCAGAAAATCAAAAGATTTTAGGAATAGAAGGTCAGAGAATTTTATCAAAAGTTGGTGACCGTGATTTCGTGATTGTGTTGGCTATCGAAGGGAGAACTTTCTCCTCAGAAGAATTTAGTAAGCAGCTAGAAGAAGCTTCTATAAAAGGATTTTCTACTCTTACATTTATTATTGGAGGGAGTCTGGGATTAGCACAGGATGTAAAAAAGAGAGCCAATCTCTCTGTTAGTTTTGGCCGTTTAACCTTGCCCCATCAGTTAATGAGACTAGTCCTTGTTGAACAAATCTATCGGGCTTTTACAATACAGCAGGGCTCGCCCTATCATAAATAGAAAATTGACTTTCAATTGAATTTTTGGTAGAATAGCTATATTAGGTCTCATAGCTCAGCTGGATAGAGCATTCGCCTTCTAAGCGAACGGTCGCAGGTTCGAATCCTGCTGGGATCAATATAGTAGCAAAGCTGGGAATTTTCCCGGCTTTTTTCTTAAAAAAGTACACTTGGGGAGAAAAAAATGACAGTTGAGAGAATTTTATCTAAAACGAAATTCCATTTTGTATAATAGTTTTTGTAAGTTAGCTTACAAGAAAAAAACATTTAAGGAGATTTTATTATGAAAAACACAGTTAAATTGGAACAGTTTGTAGCCTTGAAGGAAAAAGACTTGCAGGAGATTCAAGGTGGGGAAAGTAGACTTCCAAAAATCCGCTTTGATTTTATTTTCCCACGAAAAAAGTAATGAAATAAGGGGAAAGAGTAATGAATTTATTTGGAGTTGGGTTAGTTATTGTTTATTTTTTAATTATTAGTCACAGTTACCGTTTAATTTGTAAAGGTCAAATAAATAGAAAAGAACTATACGTTTTTAGTGCTTATATATTACTAACAGAAATAGTACTTGATTTTCCATCATATCTTCTACATTTAGATGACTTAGGGATTGTAAAATTTTTATTTCCTTTGGTATTATATTCCTATTTTCGATGGATTAAACAGTATGAGAGGGATAGAGGACTATTCCTAAGTTTACTACTATCTCTTTTATATGAGAGCACTCATAACTTTTTGTCCGTAACTTTATCCTCTCTAACAGGAGACAATTTTGTTTTACAATATTATGAACCATTCTTTTTCCTTGTAACGGTGTTGACTTATGTCGTTATCTTAAAAATCATTCATTATTTCCATTTGGATCTAAACTATTTTGATAAAGACTACCTCTATCCTTTCTTGACAAAAGTATTTTTTGCTTTGCTACTGCTCCATATTGTATCTTTCGTTTCAGATATGGTAAGTACGATTAAACATTTGAATAGTTTTGGAAGTATTTTATCATCTATCGTCTTTATTTCTCTCCTTTTAACCTTTTTTGCAATGAATTCACATAAAGATCAAATGGAGAAAGAGATTGCTTTGAAGCAGAAGAAATTTGAACAGAAACATTTACAAAACTACACAGATGAAATTGTCGGTTTGTATAATGAAATTCGTGGTTTTCGACATGATTATGCTGGGATGCTTGTCAGTATGCAGATGGCAATTGACAGTGGTAATTTACAGGAAATTGACAGAGTTTACAACGAAGTTTTGGTTAAAGCCAATCACAAACTGCGCTCAGATAAGTACACTTACTTTGATTTGAACAACATAGAAGATTCAGCTTTACGAAGTTTGGTTGCTCAGTCAATTGTCTATGCTCGAAATAACGGTGTAGAGTTTACACTGGAAGTAAAAGATATAATTACTAGACTACCAATAGACCTGCTGGATTTAGTTCGTATTATGAGTGTTTTATTGAACAATGCTGTCGAAGGATCGGCTGATAGTTATAAAAAGCAGATGGAAGTAGCAGTTATTAAGATGGAAACTGAAACAGTGATTGTGATTCAGAATTCATGTAAAATGACGATGACTCCTTCAGGAGATCTATTTGCTTTAGGATTCTCTACTAAGGGAAGAAATCGCGGAGTAGGATTAAATAATGTGAAAGAACTACTGGATAAGTACAACAACATTATTTTAGAAACAGAGATGGAAGGCAGTACATTTAGACAAATCATTAGATTTAAGAGGGAATTTGAATGAAAGTTTTAATTTTAGAAGATGTTATTGAACATCAAGTGAGACTAGAGAGAATATTGGATGAAATTTCGAAAGAATCGAATATTCCAATATCATACAAGACAACGGGAAAAGTTCGTGAGTTTAAGGAATATATCGAAAATGATGAAGTAAACCAGCTTTATTTTCTAGATATTGATATTCATGGAATTGAGAAAAAGGGATTTGAAGTGGCTCAGCTCATTCGTCATTACAATCCTTACGCTATTATCGTCTTTATCACCAGTCGATCAGAGTTTGCGACTCTAACCTATAAATATCAGGTATCAGCCTTAGATTTTGTTGATAAGGATATCAATGATGAGTTATTTAAGAAGAGAATTGAGCAGAATATCTTCTACACGAAGAGTATGTTACTTGAAAATGAAGATGTGGTAGATTATTTTGACTACAATTACAAGGGAAATGATTTAAAAATCCCTTACCATGACATTCTGTATATTGAAACGACAGGAGTCTCTCATAAATTGCGCATTATTGGTAAGAATTTTGCAAAAGAATTTTATGGTACCATGACAGATATTCAGGAAAAGGACAAACATACTCAGCGATTTTATTCTCCTCATAAGTCATTTTTGGTAAATATAGGCAACATCAGAGAAATTGATAGAAAGAATTTAGAAATTGTTTTCTATGAAGACCATCGTTGTCCTATTTCAAGATTAAAAATTAGAAAATTAAAAGATATTCTAGAGAAAAAAACTCAAAAGTAATTGACAATTAGCAAGAAATTGATATAATGGTTATATCTGCTACAGATAGAAGGTCCGTTGGTCAAGGGGTTAAGACACCGCCTTTTCACGGCGGTAACACGGGTTCGAATCCCGTACGGACTATTTTATCCGCCATAGCTCAGTTGGTAGTAGCGCATGACTGTTAATCATGATGTCGTAGGTTCGAGTCCTACTGGCGGAGTGTAGATAAAAAGGAACACAGCTGTGTTCCTTTTTTGTATCAATTTGTATCACCAAGCATTTTCATAAGGAAGTCTGTTATTTCTTGAGGACTTTCTTTTTTTCCATGTGCAATCCAAGTTTGGCAAACACCAAAAAGTGCGTGAGTTAGATAGATGCTACTGTATTCTAATTCAGTGGTATTGAGATTCAGTTGCATAAATCGCTTTTGTAAATCTGTACTGAGCATGATATGAAGTTTATTTCGTAAGAAATTTTGGATTTCTTTGGTCCCATTTTCAGAAAGAAGAGCAGCCAGAAGTGGTTCTGACTCTAGATATTCAAAGACTTCTAAAATAGCATTTCTTTTGTGATAAGCATGTTTTTGAAAAATATATTCAAATGTATGAAATAGCTTGCTTTGATAGTGCTCAATCATATCATACTTATCCTTATAGTGAGTATAGAAGCTGGAACGACTAATTCCGGCTTTTTCTGCTAACTTGACAGTAGAAATTTGATCAAATGGCTGTTCCATCAGTAGTTGTACCATAGCATTTTCAATAGTTCGCTTTGTTTTTAAGCGTTTGTTACTTTCTTGCATATTTCCTCCTTGTAAACAAATTAGACTATATGTCTAAAAATGGATTTTTTATCTTGTAATTTAGATTTTTTATTGTATAATCTATTATATCAAAATTTTAGACAATATGTTTAAAAAAGGAGAAACTATGTTTAAAGAATGGAAAGCAATTTTTAAAAAACCAACCTTTATTATTGTCATGATAGGGGTTTCTCTTATTCCCGCTCTGTACAATATCATATTTTTATCCTCAATGTGGGATCCATATGGTCAAGTGTCTGACTTACCTGAGCAGTTGTCAATAATGATAAAGAGGCCTCTTATAATGGTAATAGCATGTCTATAGGAAAAGATATGGTGTCTAATTTAGAGCAAAATAAATCATTGGATTTTCATTTTGTAGATGAAGAAGAAGGTAAGAAGGGTCTAGAAAACGGTGATTATTTTATGGTAGTCACTTTGCCAAGTGATCTATCTGAAAAAGCATCTTCTATTTTAACGGATCACCCAGAACAAATGCAGATCGATTATCAGACTTCAAGTGGTCATAGCTTTATTGCAAGTAAGATGAGTGATTCTGCTATGACACAATTAAAGCAGAGTGTTTCTACCAATGTAACCGAGACTTATACTAAAGCTTTCTTTAACAAGATGGTCGATTTAAAGGATGGTATGAGTCAAGCAGCGTCTGGTAGTGAAAAACTAACTGATGGAGCGAATCAGTTAGTGGCAGGAAGTCAAACATTAACTACTAACCTACACTCTTTAGCAGATTCAAGTTTAACATTTTCAAATGGAACGGAGCAGTTTACTAAAGGATTATCCTCTTATGTCTCTGGTGTTGAACAACTTCATCTTGGATTAGGAAATTTTAATAGTGGTTTAGTTACATATACTGGTGCAGTGAGTCAATTAGATAGCGGATTAGGTCAATTATCTTCTAAAAGTCCTGAATTAGTAGGAGGAATCAATCAACTATATACTGGTGTAGAGTCCTATACTGGCGGTGTTTCTCAGCTCAATGCTGGTCTTAATCAATTTTCATCTGGTGTTAGTGCCTACACCAATGGAGTGGGAAGTCTTGCAACAGGTGCTAATCAGTTATCTAATCAATCAGCTACACTTCGAATGGGGGTGGAGCAATTAAGTGAAGGAATTCAACAACTTTCTAGCAAGTTAGATGCTTCGTCTGAGCAAAAAGATCAAATTAATCAATTATCTTCTGGTCTAAATCAGTTAAATCAAGCTATTCAAAATATTGATGTTGGAGATACAAAACAATTAGATTCTGTTTTATCAAGTATAGTATCTCTTTCTAATCAAATGTTAGCAAGTGCTCAGTCTGATAAAGCGACTACATTAGCTAATATTCAATCGACAGCAGCTTATCAATCTTTGACAAGTGAGCAACAAGCTGAGATAAGTGCTTCTGTATCTCAAAATTCGACTGATAGTATTCAATCAGCACAGTCAATTGTAGCTTTAGTTCAAGGTTTACAAGGAAGTTTAGAAAACTTACAAAATCAATCTTCTAATCTTTCGACTTTAAAAAATCAAGCTAATCAAGTATTACCTATTGCTTCTACTTCTTTGACAGGATTGTCAAGTGGATTAACAGAGATACAAGGAGCTGTTGCTAGCAAATTAGTTCCTGCCAGTCAGTCGATTACATCGGGTGTAAATGCATATACTGCAGGTGTTGATAAAGTTTCTCAAGGCGCAAGTCAACTAAGTGAAAAGAATTCCACCTTGACAGGTAGTCTGGATCAACTAGTTTCAGGCTCAACTACCTTGACACAAAAATCTTCTAACTTGACAGCAGGAGTTGGTCAATTAGTTGAAAAAACTCCAGAATTAGTGTCTGGTATTGAAAAATTATCAACTGGCTCTAACCAATTGAATCAAAAGAGTCAAGAATTAATGGCAGGAGTTGATAAATTACAATCAGGATCTGGTCAATTAGCAGACAAATCCAGTCAGTTACTTTCAGGTGCTTCTCAATTAGAGAATGGAGCTAATAAATTGGCAGATGGATCTGGTAAACTTGCAGAAGGTGGAACAAAGTTAACTTCTGGATTGGAAGGTTTACAGATAGGAGTTGCTTCTTTGGGACAAGGATTAAGTAATGCTAGAGATCAACTTAAATCAGCATCAACGGAATCTAAAAATGCAGAGATTTTGTCAAATCCACTCAATCTTTCAAAAACAGACAATGATCAAGTTCCTGTAAATGGAATTGCAATGGCTCCTTATATGATATCAGTTGCTCTCTTTGTTGCAGCAATATCAACGAATATGATCTTTGCGAAGTTGCCTTCAGGACGTCATCCAGAGAGTCGTTGGGCTTGGTTGAAATCTCGAGCAGAAATAAATGGTATTATAGCTGTTTTGGCAGGAATTTTGGTATATGGAGGAGTTCATCTTATTGGTCTAACGGCTAATCATGAGATGAGAACATTTATTCTCATTATCCTAACAAGTTTAGTATTCATGTCCATGGTGACCGCTTTAACAACATGGAATAGCCGTATAGGAGCTTTCTTTTCTCTTATTTTGCTTTTATTACAGTTAGCATCAAGTGCAGGTACTTACCCGCTTGCTTTGACAAATGATTTCTTTAGAGCTATTAATCCCTGGTTACCAATGAGTTATTCAGTTTCGGGATTACGACAAACAATCTCTATGACAGGAAATATTCATCATCAAGTCGTTTACCTTGTCGTGATATTAGCCCTATTTATTGGTTTAGGTATGCTAGCCTATCAACCTAAGAAAATGGAAGAAGATTAAAAAAATCGACCGATTAATTGGTCGATTTTTTTATGTCTTAGATGACTTTCGTTTGTGATTATAAATTCCAAATAGTAAAAGTGAAGTAAAGGAACAGATTGATCCAGTAATAAAACCATTGGGAATAAAGGAAAGTGTAATAGTTCCTTTTCCCTTGGGAACATCAACTTTCATAAATCCAGTTTGAGCTTGTTTAATTTCTATTTTCTTATCATCTTGGTAGGCAGACCAACCTTTGTCATAAGGAATGGTGAAGAAAATAGATGTATCTTGTTGGACATCATATGTAGCAAAAACCTTGTTTTTAGAAGTTGATACTGTTACAGGCTGTTCTTTAATTTTTTGAATTGCCTCAGTTAAAGTTTGGGTATCTAAACGATAGAAGGTAGGAGATTCAAATGATACTTGTGAATTTCCAGGGAAACTAACATTGATATTGAAAGTTTTTTTCTCTTTTGTATAGCCTAGATTAAAGAAGGAGAAGATATTATCAGTTGTAAAAGTCTTTTTTTCACCATTTACAAGGATGTCAACTTTCTTTTGTTTATCATTAGAAAAGTGAAGATTTGTGAAAGAAAGATAAACTTGGCTGTTTTCTGGTACTTCAATTTGATACTGGATTGCTGCATCCTCATTTGAAGAACTTGTAACACTAATCAAATCATCAGTATTTTCTGTTTTGTCATAAGGGATTGGAGAAAAATAATCAAAATTGACGTTAGCAAGTTGATTTAAAAATGAGGCCTGATTATCCAAGGTATGTTCATTGAACTTGACATCATTGTAAACAGATTGACTAGCAAATGCAATCGGAAGAGAGTATTGATTTTCATATAGGGTAAGATTATCTTTTTGATAGATATCTTTAAAACCATACTTATCAATAGGACTGTCTGAGATATTGTACTGGATACCAAATAAACTATCAGCCAAAATACTATTATTTGCATAGCGGAGATTGAGATTAGTCCCAGAGGATTTAAACCCGAGTTTATCCAAAGTAGAGCTTGCTGAACGATTTCGAACAGATGAAAATTGAGAGATTCCATTGTAGTTGAATTTCATACTGTCATTTCCTGTCTGAGTTTGTAGTTTTTCAGTACGAGTAAATTGATTTCCAATATCTGTTGAGAAAGATTCCATAGCTGGGATATCTCGATTATATGAACTTCGAGAAGCAAAACCCCATTCTTTAGCAATTCCGTCCATTTGAGATGAAGCATTTAAACTCATTTCAACCATTATAAATAAAGAGATTAGAATGGCAAATAGATTTACAGAGATAAACTTTTTGATAACTGCAAGGAGTAAAAGCGAATAGACAACCAAAAATTCAAGAGTAAGCAGAATATTCAAATCTGTTAAAAAAGAATAATGCGATTTTAGATAGATGGTAGCTAAAAATCCTGTTACTATAAAAAAAAGCGAAACTAAAAAATTCCAGATTCTAAGTTCTTTCAGACGATTTAAGACTTCCGCTGCTGTGTAAATTAACAAGGTAGAGAAAATCCAAGCATAGCGATGTAAAAACATGTTTGGAGTATGCATGCCTTGCCAAAATAAATCAAGAGCTTCAATATAAAAGCTTGCAATTAGAAATGCAAAGAAGATTGCATAGATAAGTTTCACGTGAAACTTAATGGATGTCAGTGTAAAAAATAAAATGGTCAAAATAAAGGGAAGTAGTCCTACAAAAATCATTGGAATAGCCCCATACTTGGTTGTATCAAAGGAACCAATGAATTGCTTAGCAAAAAGATCAAGATACCAGCTACTTTCAGTTTGAAACTTTGTAACTTCAGTCAATTTTTCTCCATGTGTCTGTAAATCAAATAGAGTAGGAAGAGTCAGAATCAAACTAGCCATACCAGCTAAAAAGGAGGTGACTATGAAATCAAGAATAGATGATTTTCGAGTCTTAAAGTTCCACGAAATTTGACAGAGATACCAGAAAATAAGAAACAATACTGTCATATAGCCAAAATAATAATTTTGAATAAACAAAATTGACAGACTTGTAAAGTACAATAGGAATTTCTTTTCAGTTATCAGTAGATGTAAACCAGTGATAATTAAAGGAATCAAGATAAAAACATCTAGCCAGGTTTTTATCTCTAATTGACTGACAGTGAAACTCATCAGAGCATAGGAAGTAGATAAAACTAGTTTTAAAGGCTTAGGAATCGATTGAAATAATTTATTTAAACTAAAGTAAGTTGACAGTCCAATCAATCCAAATTTTAAGAGAGTTGTCAGATAGACAGCATCTGGCATATTAGTTAGATCAAAAAAGTAAACTAGTGGTGAAAGGAAACTACCCAAGTAATAACTAGATAGGGCATAGAAATTCAATCCGAGGCCACTTGTAAAGGTGTAGAACAAACCACCATTTCCGTGTAGGATATTTCTTAGAGCTATATCAAAAATAACGTATTGATGAAACCCATCTCCTAATAGTGGAGATGTATCGCTATTCCAGTAGATACCTTGAGATAGATATACTCCTATCATAATGATTATGGGAATGATGAAAGAAAAAAAATAGGTCCAATATGTTTTAAAAAATAATTTCATGTTACCTCATAAAATGTTAGAAAACTCAGCTGGTTAACCCAACTGAGTTTTGAAGATTTTAGTCTTTCCAAAGTTCTTTAACTTTTGCTTGTACTTCTGCATTTTCTAAGAATTCATCATAGGTTTCATCGATACGGTCAATGACGCCATTTTTAGACAAGACAATGATATGGTTGGCTAGAGTTTGAATAAACTCGTGGTCATGGCTGGCAAAGATGATTGATTCTTTAAAGTTTTTCAATCCATCGTTCAAGCTTGAGATAGATTCCAAGTCTAAGTGATTGGTTGGATCATCAAGTACAAGGACATTTGATTTCAAGAGCATGAGTTTTGAAAGCATAACACGCACTTTTTCTCCCCCTGACAAGACATTTACAGGTTTGTTAACCTCATCTCCAGAGAAGAGCATACGACCTAGGAAGCCACGTAGGAAAGTATTGTCATCTTCTTCTTTACTTGCGAATTGACGCAACCAGTCAAGGATTGATTCTCCTCCTGCAAAATCGGCCGAGTTATCTTTTGGAAGGTAAGATTGACTAGTAGTTACTCCCCACTTGACAGTTCCTTCATAGTCAATGTCTCCCATGATTGCACGAATTAATGAAGTCGTTTGGATGTCATTCTGTCCAATAAGCGCTGTCTTATCACCTGGACGCAAGATGAAACTAATATTGTCTAGGATAGTTTCACCGTCAATCTTTACAGTTAGATTTTCTACTGTCAAGAGGTCATTACCAATTTCACGTTCTGCCTTAAAGTTGATAAATGGATATTTACGACTAGATGGCACAATCTCTTCTAGCTCAATCTTATCAAGCATTTTCTTACGTGATGTTGCTTGACGTGATTTAGAAGCATTGGCAGAGAAACGAGCTACGAATTCTTGCAATTGCTTAATCTTTTCTTCTGCTTTGGCATTACGGTCTGCTAGCAATTTAGCAGCGAGTTCAGAAGATTCCTTCCAGAAGTCATAGTTTCCGACATAGAGTTTGATTTTTCCAAAGTCAAGGTCGGCCATGTGAGTACATACTTTGTTTAAGAAGTGACGGTCGTGGGATACTACGATAACAGTATTATCAAAATCAATCAAGAAGTCTTCTAACCAAGTAATCGATTGGATATCCAAACCGTTGGTCGGCTCGTCCAAAAGAAGAACATCTGGTTTACCAAAAAGTGCTTTGGCTAGGAGAACTTTTACTTTTTCACCGTTGGCCAATTCGCTCATGTTTTGGTAGTGTAATTCTTCTGGAATGTTTAGGTTTTGAAGTAGTTGAGAGGCTTCACTTTCTGCTTCCCAGCCTCCAAGCTCGGCAAACTCTCCTTCTAGTTCGGCAGCACGGACGCCATCCTCATCTGAGAAATCTTCCTTCATGTAGATAGCATCTTTCTCTTTCATGATGCTGTAAAGTTTTTCATTTCCCATGATAACGACATCAATGGCACGTTCATCTTCATAGTCAAAGTGATTTTGACGAAGAACAGAGAGACGTTCATCTGGACCAAGAGAGATGTGACCAGTAGTAGGTTCGATATCTCCGGCTAAAATTTTTAAAAAGGTAGATTTTCCGGCACCATTAGCACCAATTAATCCGTAAGTATTTCCTTCTGTAAATTTGATATTGACATCATCAAAAAGTTTGCGATCACTAAAACGTAGTGAAACATCAGATACTGTAAGCAATGTTTTTCTCCTATATGTGTAATATATTTATTCTACTAGAAAATACGGAAATATTCAAATTTTTATCTGTCAATTTTGTGTAAATTATATTTACAGTATCCTTTACATAAATCCGTAAATAGCAAGACTGATTTATTTTGATAAATTACGGTTATTTTATTAAAAAAATGCTATAATTGAAGGGACCATATCGAAGGAGAATAAAATGACTAAACCCATTATTTTAACAGGAGACCGTCCAACAGGGAAATTGCATATTGGACATTATGTTGGAAGTCTCAAAAATCGAGTTTTATTACAGGAAGAGGATAAGTATGATATGTTTGTGTTCTTGGCTGACCAACAAGCTTTGACAGATCATGCTAAAGACCCTCAAACAATTGTAGAATCTATCGGAAATGTTGCTTTGGATTATCTTGCAGTTGGATTGGATCCAAGTAAATCAACTATCTTTATTCAAAGCCAAATTCCAGAGTTGGCTGAACTATCTATGTACTATATGAATCTAGTTTCATTAGCACGTTTGGAACGAAATCCGACAGTCAAGACAGAGATTGCTCAGAAAGGATTTGGAGAAAGTATTCCGACAGGCTTCTTGGTCTATCCAATCGCTCAAGCAGCTGATATCACAGCTTTCAAGGCTAATTATGTTCCTGTTGGGACAGATCAGAAACCAATGATTGAGCAAACTCGTGAAATTGTTCGTTCTTTTAACAATGCATATAGCTGTGATGTCTTGGTAGAGCCGGAAGGTATTTATCCAGAAAATGAGAGAGCAGGGCGTTTGCCTGGTTTAGATGGAAATGCCAAAATGTCTAAATCACTCAATAATGGTATTTATTTAGCTGATGATGCGGATACTTTGCGTAAAAAAGTAATGAGTATGTATACAGATCCAGATCATATCCGCGTTGAGGATCCAGGTAAAATTGAAGGAAATATGGTTTTCCATTATCTAGATGTTTTTGGTCGCCCAGAAGATGCTCAAGAAATTGCTGACATGAAAGAACATTATCAACGAGGTGGTCTTGGTGATGTGAAGACCAAGCGTTATCTACTTGAAATATTAGAACGTGAACTTGGTCCTATTCGTGAGCGCCGTATTGAATTTGCTAAGGATATGGGAGAAGTTTATAATATGCTTCAAAAAAGTAGTGAAAGAGCGCGTGAAGTTGCGGGTCAAACCCTATCTGAGGTTAAAGGAGCAATGGGACTTCATTACTTTAACTAAGTTTATTTTACAAGAAACTATCATTTCTATCTCAAAGAAAAGATAGTTTTTTATTTACCCCTGTAATATTTGACAAATTTTTATAGAATGGTATGATAGATACAATATAAAAAGAGTCAAGCTCAAAAAGAAAGAAAAGAGGAAACTTCGAATGTCTAATTGGGACACTAAATTTTTGAAAAAAGGTTTTACCTTTGATGATGTATTGCTTATTCCAGCTGAAAGTCATGTGTTGCCTAACGATGCAGATTTAACAACTAAATTGGCAGATAATTTGACTTTAAATATCCCAATTATTACCGCTGCTATGGACACAGTAACAGAGAGTCAAATGGCTATTGCTATTGCTCGTGCAGGTGGTCTCGGAGTTATCCATAAAAACATGTCAATTGCTCAACAAGCAGACGAGGTTCGCAAGGTAAAACGTTCTGAAAATGGAGTTATTATTGATCCGTTCTTCTTGACGCCTGAACATACAATTGCTGAAGCAGATGAGCTTATGGGTCGTTACCGCATCAGTGGTGTTCCAGTTGTTGAAACACTTGAAAATCGTAAATTAGTTGGTATTTTGACAAACCGAGATCTTCGTTTTATTTCAGATTACAATCAACCAATTTCAAACCATATGACCAGTGAAAATCTTGTGACTGCTCCTGTGGGTACAGATCTTGCAACGGCTGAAAGCATTCTTCAAGAACATCGCATTGAAAAACTTCCATTGGTAGATGAAGAAGGTCGTCTTTCTGGTTTGATTACTATTAAAGATATTGAAAAAGTTATTGAGTTTCCAAATGCGGCTAAAGATGAATTTGGTCGTCTTCTAGTTGCAGGTGCAGTAGGTGTTACTTCAGATACATTTGAACGTGCAGAGGCTCTTTTTGAGGCAGGAGCGGATGCGATTGTTATTGATACTGCGCATGGTCATTCTGCAGGTGTCTTGCGTAAAATTGCTGAGATTCGTGCTCATTTCCCAGATCGTACTTTGATTGCTGGAAATATTGCTACTGCTGAAGGTGCACGTGCTCTTTATGAAGCAGGTGTAGACGTTGTGAAGGTTGGTATTGGCCCAGGTTCTATCTGTACTACTCGTGTGATTGCAGGTGTTGGTGTTCCGCAAGTAACAGCTATCTATGATGCTGCAGCTGTTGCGCGTGAATATGGTAAAACGATCATTGCTGACGGTGGAATCAAGTATTCTGGAGATATTGTAAAAGCTCTTGCAGCTGGTGGAAATGCTGTTATGCTTGGATCTATGTTTGCTGGAACTGATGAAGCTCCAGGAGAAACCGAAATCTTCCAAGGACGTAAATTCAAGACTTACCGTGGTATGGGTTCAATCGCTGCTATGAAGAAAGGCTCAAGCGATCGTTATTTCCAAGGTTCTGTCAATGAAGCAAATAAACTTGTTCCAGAAGGAATTGAAGGTCGTGTTGCTTATAAAGGAGCGGCAGCTGATATTGTCTTCCAAATGATTGGTGGTATTCGCTCTGGTATGGGTTACTGTGGTGCAGCTAACCTTAAGGAACTACACGATAACGCTCAATTTATTGAAATGTCTGGTGCTGGTTTGAAAGAGAGCCATCCTCATGATGTACAAATTACGAATGAGGCACCAAATTATTCTATGTAAAAAACAATGAAAAGAACTCCCGTGAAAACAGGAGTTCTTTTACGATGTTGTCAATTTTGATTTACAGTGACTTTACCACCCTGAATAGTAAAGATACTTAGATTTTTTGGTAGATTTTGAAGATGATCTAAGCTTGTTGTTGTGATAAAGGTTTGGATTGAATGAGAAATTGTTTCTAATAATTTTAGTTGTCTAGTGTTGTCAAGTTCGCTCATAACATCGTCAAGCAGTAATATCGGAGATTCTGTAGTAATGCTTTCCATTAATTCGATTTCTGCTAATTTTATTGAGAGGACGAGACTACGATGTTGACCTTGACTGCCAAAACTAGCATCCATTCTATTTATATAAAAAGAAATGTCATCCCGATGAGGACCAACACCAGTGTTCTTTTTAAATAAATCTCTGGACCTACTTTTTTCTAAAGCAATTTTGAAAGATTTTGATAAGTCTTCTTTGTCAGTTGTCTTGACAGAAGATTGATAGGAGATTGACAACTCTTCAATCTGATTAGAAAGCTCAAAATGTTTCTTACGGCCAAAATATTCTAGTTTTTTTATGAAATCTAAGCGGTGATTCATTACACGACATCCATAATCGACTAGCTGATCATCTAGTACGGAAAGGAAGGTTTCATCTATTGTTTGAGTTGATTTTAGATAGGTATTTCTTTGTTTTAGGATATGATTATAATTGGTTAAATCTGATAAATAGATTGGCTTGATTTGTCCAAGTTCCATATCAATGAATTTTCGTCGAACCGAAGGTGATCCTTTAATTAGTTGTAGATCTTCAGGAGCAAATAAGACAACATTCATGTGTCCTACATAATCTGAAAGGCGTGCCTGTTTTAAGTGATTAACTTTTGTCACACGCCCTTTTTGTGTTAGTTCGATTTCGAGAGGAATAGATCCAGTTTTTTTCTGAACAAGACCTGAAAGATGAAGCTGTTCCTCATCAAAATGAATGAGATTTTTATCTGTTCGAGTTCGATGACTGCGTGTTAAGGCTAAAAAATAGATAGCCTCTAACATATTTGTTTTACCTTGTGCATTGCGTCCTAAAAAGACATTTAATTTAGGATTAAAGTCTATTTTCGTCTCTTTATAGTTACGAAAACTCTTGAGAGATAGGTGTTGTAGCCACATGATTATCTACCAGGGAATCGCGGAGCTTGTTTGCTTTTGGGTGATGAAGTAGGTTTTGATTTATCTTTTTTTACACCCTTATTCATCTCCTTAACAAGTTTAGCAATTCGTTCTTTTTCAACTTTATCAGCTTGGTATTCCTCTTGCTCCTCAGAAGTAGGTTGTGTCAACAAGATGTCAATATTCATGTCAGGGATGTCAATTTTATCACCAATACGAAGTTTTTTACCACGACGACTCTCTAATTCCCCATTAAAGTAAACAGAATGTTCAGAGAGAAATGATTTGATAGCTCCTCCGCTATGTGTAATTCCAAGTTCTTTGAGTAGTGCTTGGAGAGTAATAAATTCTTCAAATAATTTGTATTCCATAATTCACCTCAATCTTTGGTATTATACCATATTTTCCTAAAAATAGTGAGAGAAACAGGGAAAAATGTAAGCGATTTTTATTTCAAAAGTGTTACAGAGAACAAGAAAATTTCACGTTTTCGTGATATAATAGAAGTCTGTATATAAGGAGGTAAATCATGGAGTTAGTGCATGGAATTTCAACACATTTTATCCAATCAAAAAAGTTTAAAACGAACAAAATCACCGTGCGTTTTACCGCTCCATTATCTCTTGATACGATTGCAGGTCGCATGTTGAGTGCGAGTATGCTAGAGACTGCTAATCAGATGTACACCACTTCTCAAGATTTGAGAAAACATTTGGCCAGTCTATACGGTACAGATATGTCAACCAATTGTTTCAGAAGAGGGCAAAGTCACATTGTAGAATTGACATTTACCTATGTTCGTGATGAGTTTTTAAGTAGGAAAAATGTGCTAACTTCTCAGGTTTTGGAACTTGTAAAAGAGACTCTTTTTTCACCCGTAGTAGTTGATAATGGGTTTGATTCGGCCTTATTTGAAATTGAGAAAAAACAATTGCTAGCAAGTTTAGTAGCTGATATGGATGATTCATTTTATTTCGCACATAAAGAATTAGATAAATTATTTTTTTATGATGAACGTCTCAAATTGGAATACAGTGATTTACGAAATCGTATTTTAGCTGAAACTCCACAAAGTTCTTATTCTTGTTTCCAAGAATTTTTGGCTAATGATCGAATAGATTTCTTTTTCCTAGGTGATTTTAATGAGGTTGAAATTCAAAATGTATTAGAATCATTTGGCTTCAAAGGTCGAGAAGGAGATGTAAAAGTTC
>CAMHZO010000016.1:0-29954 GCA_946190205.1 Streptococcus mitis
ACAGCCTCTGGCAATTCAGGTTGAACAGCGGGTTCGCCCTTTTCAGTGACTACTGCTTCAGGTAAAGCTGGCTGAACTGCAGGTTCACCTTTATCTGTTACAACAGCCTCTGGCAATTCAGGTTGAACAGCGGGTTCGCCCTTTTCAGTGACTACTGCTTCAGGTAAAGCTGGCTGAACAGCGGGTTCACCTTTATCTGTTACAACAGCCTCTGGCAACACTGGTTGAACTTCGGGTTCCCCTTTGTCTGTCACAACTGCTTCTGGTAAGGCTGGTTGAATCTCAGGTTCACCTTTGTAGGTCACAACTTTGGGTTGCTCAACTGGCGAAACAGTTGGTGCCGGAGAAACCGATAAAACAGTTCTATCGTCAAGCTCCAAGTAACCAACATATCTGTAACCAGAAATTTGCAACACACCGTCACGTCCAGATTCATGGATATTAGCATTCAAATTAAGTGCTGAAGTAGTTGATAGTGTAACTAAACCTGCCACCCCTACAATCAAAAATGTAGCTATTTTTTTATTTCTCTCATCTTTTGTAATAACCACAACAAGACTACCGATGGTCAATAAACCAAATAAAGTCATAATGGATTGTGATTGACCAGTATTTGGTAGTTCGTCTTTCTCATAAACCAAGGCATATGATTCTTTTGATTCGTCAGGTCTACCTTGTTTGAGTTGATCACGTTCAGTTTGTGTCAAATTACTATAATCTAAGTAATGATAAGTCGATGCACCAACAACTGACGGTCCGAATAAAAGACTTCCCAAGAATACCGAACCAACAATACCCTTTATTTTCCGAATGGAAAATCTATCTTTTTTTAATAATGACAATTGTAATCCTCTGCCTTTACTTTTTATTTCCTAATAGCAAACACTATTTTTTATTCTCAAAAATTGAACTTCTAAAATCATTAGTTTGATCTAGATAAGCTTTAAAGATTGCTCTCTTCAACTTATGAACTGCACTATCAAATTCTGGTTTGTAATTACTCCAAGAATATCTATTCTCATCTGCATCCTTTCGAACAGCTTCATCCATTAATCGCTGCAACTCTGTAACACTACTTATAGTTTTCGTAGAAAAACTAGTCCAAGGTTTTGTTGTATCATTAAAAGTAACTTTATTCAGTCTATCAAATTGAGCTACACGTTCATTATACATATCTTGCTTGAATTGTGTCCAAGTTTTATATTGACCATTAAATACTTTTTGAAGTACAAGTTTATCTGTCACCAATCCTCGTTCTTTACCATAAATAGTTATTTTTTTACCATTTTGTTTAGCAAGGTCTTCGTATTGATTTGAAATATACGGTACCATACCATCTTTAAATCCTTTTGCAGCTAATAGTTCATAAGCCATACGACGTCCCATTAGGTCACCTGGCGTTCCGTCATCATTACTTAATGCTGCATAAATCGGCGCAAATAGTTTGATAGTATAGTAACCATTTCTTTCATATTTACCTGAAGTATATTCCCTAGACGAAAGAATATTATTATCAATCAAATCATTGAATGAACGTAGTTTTTCAGCTTCTTCTACTGTCAGATCTCTGACAACATTTGTTGCATATACGTTATTTCCATCTGCTGGATCTTTCTCATACTTATTCTCAATTTTTCTGAGAGCTTTCGTTTTTTGATAAACGGTAAGGTTCTCTGTAATAGATTTTCCTTCGAGATATTCCAACATATAAACGACATCAAACATGTTGTGTACGTATTTCTGAAGATCTTTTGCGTCTGAAAATCTCGTAGTTGGATCGAGTACTTGTAATCGTTGTCCTTCTGTACTATCTGATTTTGAATGTTTCAAGATAGAGTTGATGGTTATAGTTGCATCATCTGGATGGTCTGGCGCTTGTAATAAGCCTTTGGCGAAGAACTCTGGTCCCAAGCCACTTCTTCGACCATAGCCGCCAAGATAGATGTCCTGATCTGAGTCATGCGTCATCTCATGTGTATAAGTGATAGACCCATCTTTGTCCAACATTCGATAGCCCATATAATATACTGCATCCCCTGTAGCGTAAGCACCGTGTCCATTATGACCAACTTTATTTCCAACAGGACCAAAGAAATGTTTCATTGCAGGATTTGGACTATCAAAATCAGCTACTGTTTTGGCTTTTCCATCGATATGATCATCACCAAATTTATAGGCATCATAAAGCAAGATATTTCGATAAAGCTTCTCACGCCCTTCCTTATCTAGAATACGATACCAATAATCGTAGTGATCTCGTTGACGTTTGGCAGTTTCACGCGCATTTTCTTCAACAAAGTCATTGAGACCCTTGCCCGCTTTATGGTCACTATTGCGGTAACGATCATAAGCACCAAATCCTAGACTAGAGATAGTCGAGATAACAAAGACGGATTTTTCTGGCAAGGTAAGTAGAGGCAGTACCATATTACGATATTTCCAACTGTCGCTAGTGATTCGATCATAGACACTGATAGAGTACTTGCTGCCAGATTTTTCCTGATTAGCTCTCACTTCTGGAATATTAGATTTTTCTTCAACGATGTAAGCCTTGGTCTGAGTTTTAAACCAGTCATTGTTGCTTGTGTTTGGTAGAAAGACTTTTCGGTAATTTTCAAGCGTGTTAAATAAATCTTTCGTTCCATGATGGCTAGCTAAACTAATAGCATAAGTATCAACGTTGTTCTTGGCAAGAAGATTATTAAATCCTGATTTACCTAACTCAATCAAAGTATCTAACGGAGAAGCATTTCCTTTGCCAAAGAAATCTAGATGGTACATTACAAGGTCTTTTGCACTCACTTTATCATAACTAAAATTATACCAGCGTTCTAGGTAGCTCATACCAAGTAGCAAAGCTTCCTTGTTACGCTTGATTTTATCTATAATATAACCCGTCATTACTTTATTGTCTGTAACTAAACCTGCATCAGCAGATAGAAGTTTTGTCAAGTTATCTGCTAAATGCTCTTTCGTTTTGACAAATTGTTCTTCAAGATATAACTCCGTTAGTTTCACTTTTGGAGAAATACCGAGTGTCTTTCTGATAGCCTCTGAGTGGTAGGACACCTGCTGCAATTCAGGTAAGACTTGCTTGATGATAGAGTTTTGGTCGTACAAGAATTGGTTTGGTGTATAGAGAAGACCTGTATCTCCTAGACTATATTCTGCTAATTTGGCAAAATCAGACTGGTACTTGAGATTGAGTTTTTCAGATGAATGATCCTTGTAGTGCAGTAAGAGTTTGTTTGCAGTCTGTTTGTTGGAAACAATGTCTGTGATGACTTGGTTATCCTTCATCATGACTGCTGACAAGAGTTCTTTCTGATATAAAAGACTGTTCTCATTGACCAGATTTCCATATTTGACGATGGTTGCCTTGTTATAGAAAGGTAACAATTTTTCAATGTTCTTATAAGCCAAGGCTCGCTTAGTTTGATAATTGGCTACCTTAGAAAAATCACTTTCTTTTTTGCCACTTGTTGAAAGAGGCTCCACTGTTAGTAGAGTGAGAGGATTAATGTCTGATTTTTTGCTTGCGATTTGGAAACCATCTAGCATTGTTCCTCTTTCTTCAAAGGATTCCTTGCTGACGACCTCATCCTGGACCAAGGTGACATTGTAGACTTTGTTCGCTTTACTACTGAATGTGTCCTTCACCTTCATTCCAGTATAGTGGTAACCGGTAATGGAATTTCCGTTAGTTACATTGACATCACTTAGAACATTGGTCAACATTCCAGCATGATTTTCATTATTAGATTCTCGGTCCCATAAGTTTCCTGCTATACCGGCTACTTTTCCAAAGGGCTTAGTATTGTTAATATTCCCCTCAACATAGCTATTCTGGATATGAGCATCTTTGTCAACAAGACCGGTAAGACCGCCAACGGTCTGATCTGAACTATTTGTGTTTGACGAAATATCTACTGACGCTTTAGATTTAGTTATCAAAGCATTTCTTCCTGTCAAATGACCGACCAGACCACCGATATTATAGGCGGCAGTCGTTTCATAGGTATTGACAATTCTTCCCTTGAAACTGCTCTCTGTGATGCTTGATTGCTCAGCCTTAGCCAGCAAACCACCGATACCACGTTCACCAGCTAGAACACCATCGACATGAACTTGTTTAATCTTTGTACCATTCTGGGCTTCATATGCTAGTGAACCGATATCATCTTTCCCTGAAATAGAGACATTTTTCAGACTCAGTTTTTCTACTGTAGCGCTACTCAAGTTTTCAAACAAAGGTTTTTTCAAATTGTAAATAGCATAATGTCTGCCATCTTTTTCACCGATTAATTGACCTGTAAATGTTTGCTTTATATAAGATCTATCATCTTGGCCTAATTCTACTTCGTTTGCGTTTAGGCTAGCTGCTAGATGATAAGTTCCAGCAGGATTCCGATTTATAGCTTCAACTAGATTACTAAAGGAAGTAAAGTTTGTCGTTTCTTCTGTAGCCTTCTTAGAAAGATAGAAACTGAAATTGTCGACATATTTATTATTGTCCTGCTCTTGTTGCAGTTTATCAGCTTTGGCTGTAATTTTATAAACTATCTGACCATTTTTTGCTTCCGCAGTTATTGAAGCAACTGGTAAATAGACATCTTTAAATGATGAAGATTTAATCTTTACAAAGTAAGTGTCTGGATTACTTGGAACACTATCCAAAGAAATATGTTGTTTGTAAGTACCATTGGTCTGACTATATAACTCCAGATCTGAAACATTTCTTAATTCAAGTGTTTTCTCTGGATCTGTTTCTTTCTGCTTCTCAATCGGAGTTTCAGGTTTTAATTGCTCAATATTCCCCTTATATTCTGGCAGTGGTGCTGCTTGCTCCGGTTCAACAATAGCGCCAGCTTGTACACTTGTGTATTCTGGTAATGGTGCTACTTTCTCTGGTTCAGCTACTGCTCCTGCCTGTACGCCTGTATATTCTGGCAGTGGTGCTACCTGTTCTGGCTCGACTACAGCGCCAGCTTGTACACCTGTATATTCTGGTAGAGTGGCTACCTGTTCTGGTTCAGCTACTGCTCCTGCCTGTACGCCTGTATATTCTGGCAGTGGGGCAGCCTGCTCCGGTTCAACAATAGCGCCAGCTTGTACTCCAGCATATTCCGGTTCAACTTTTTCAGGTTCAACTATCGCTCCGGCTTGTACACCTGTATATTCTGGTAGTGGTGCTACCTGCTCTGGTTCGCCTTTATCTGTTACAACTGCTTCTGGTAACGCTGGTTGAACTTCTGGTTCGCCTTTATCACTTACTACAGCCTCTGGTAATGCTGGTTGAACTGCAGATTCAACTAGACTACTGCCAATTGGGGCTGTATATGCTGGTTTCTCTGCTTTAGGAGCATCATCTGGAACTGTGCCTACCGGTTCAGTGTATTCTAGTTTTTCATGAACTTCAGGCTCACCTTTGTCTATTACAACTGCTTCTGGTAATTCTGGCTGAATTGCTGGTTCAACAATAGCTCCAGACTGTACGTCCTTATGTTCTACACCAGTCTCAGGTTGTTCCTTTATAGTTTGAGCTTTTTTAGTACCTTTTTCAACTATTCTTGTAACAGGCGCAGTCGTTGAAGTTGAAACAATTTCTCGTGAAACTTCTTCCTTGTTTACAGAGAATACTCTGACAACTTCGACTTTCTTACCTACTTTACCTTCTTGTTTTACTCTTACAGTTCCTTCAGCTAAATCAGGATTCTCCTGAACTTTTTCTTGAAAATCTATTTTTGTTTCTATAGTTTCGTCACGATATAAGAGTTCAGGTTTATGCAACTGACCTGATAGAACTTCATCCTGTGGACTTAGTGTATTTACGCCAGTCTTTTCTTTTGGAGAAATCTTCTCCTCTTTCTTCGTTTCTGGATTCTTATGTTCTGCCAACTGTGCTTGAGAATCTGAAGATTGTTTCTCTTCTTTTCTTGGATTCGTTAATTCTGTAGAAAGAGGTTTTTCAACTACTTGAACTTCTGTCGGCTTAGTTGAAGAAACAGGTGTTTGTTCCTGAATAGTTTGTACTGTTGAAGGATTCTCTACAAAATTCGGTGTAACACTATAATCCACCTTTTGTTGTTTTGTAGGAGTGGCTTCTGATTTTTCTTGATTATTTACTTTAGACTCAGAAGTTATGTTTTCCTCTTTGATATATCCAATATATGTGTAACCTGAAATGTCTTTAGGAATAGGTAATTTTTCTCCAGAGGTCAATTCATAGTCCATATTGTAATTCAGTAAAAGATTATTTTCTAAAGCATGAGCTGAAACTAAGACACCATTTCCTATTCCTGCAACCAATACTAAATGTAATACTGTTTTATTCTTAACTTTTTTCTTAGAAACGGCAAAAATTAAAATCCCCAAAGCAGCTAAGCTAGTACCAGCAACTAAGGCTTGCATCTCATTCTTGCTTCCAGTATTTGGCAATTCCGCCAGTTGATTTTGGGAATTTAATTTATAAACAAGATAATAAGTCTCATCATCATTCTCCACGTATGTCGGAATATCATAGACAAGCTGCTTCTTTTCATCTGATGATAGCTCTGACTCTGTAACATATTTATAGTGAACTCCCGCAGTTTCCTGAGCATCCACAGATGAACTAGCTAATACAGACATAAAAAATAAACTTGAAATCGTTGCAGATACAAGTCCTACTGATAATTTTCTAAATGAAAAACGCTGCTGTTTTTCACCAAAATACTTTTCCATGATTCCTCCTTGAAATAAAATTTAAAAAATATGTATGGTAAACTTTATTATATTAGCTTGTTAACTTATAAAAAGGTAACACACTTTGATTATACTCTTAATTTACAAAAAAGTCTTAAAATTGAGATACGCTTTCATACTTTATTTTATATATAAAATACGAAGGAGCAGAGTTTGTAATTTCCTATTTTCTTTTTGGATAAAATGTAACCTACCATGGAATTTCCACGGTAGGTGTTAGTTATATCAATAATCGTTCTAAAAATGGTTTAATACAGTTGATAAGAATTCCTTCTATCCAACTTTCTTGTGCTGAGGATAGAATGTCTGCCTGGAGGCTTTCTTTTAGAAAATCTCGAACTTGTTCTGGTGCGATTTCAAATTCAAAGGCTTTCATTTTATAGAAAAATTCGATGAGATGGTCTGACAGATATTCAGTTGAAAATGGCACTTCTCCACTTTTTCGATATTCTAATAAGAGCCTAGAAAATCGGGCTTTTTCTTCAGGGAGCTCACGAAAATAGGAATTGAGGAGCCAGGTCTGCTTCTGCTTTCTTTCAATTGGGTCTTGACCAGCTATTCGTTGGTCTTTTTCCAGCTCTTTTTGGTATTGTTTGGCCTTGATAGCCCGTTCTGTTCGATTTTTACCAAAAAGAATTTTCTCCCACTTGCGTTCTTCTTGGGTCAGGGTTTCTGTAAAGCCAAAGTAATCCTGATAAGCACGCTCCGCTGGGCCCATGGCTAGTACAAGATTGTCTGCATATTGCTTGGCGATTTTATCTCTCTTTTTGCGCTCTTTCTCTGCCTGAATACGCAGTTCTTGTTCGTAGTCAATTTTCTCCTTGCCTAGCTTGACAATGTAGAGTTGGTCATCCGGTTTTCCAAGTAAAAAGGGTTTGATGCATTTTTCAAGGACTTCTTCCATCCGAGCTTTCTTCTTGGGTTCTGCCTTGGTCCAACTTCCTCCTTGAAAGACTTCGAGGAAGAGTTGATAGTCTTTCTCAGGTGAGAACTGATTGCCACGATTAGGCTTGAAAACACCTTTTTCCCAGAGCCATTTTAGAAGTCGCTCGTCAAAGTCACTTTTATTGACCTTGATTTTTTCCTTTTTCTGGGCTTTTCTGGTCAGATTTTCAACCTTTCTGAGCAGTTTTTCTTCCTCTTCCAGTTGCTGGTCAAGGGTCAATCGATGAAAATGACGAACACAGTCGCTACCAATCGGAAAGAGGCGTTGACCTGTGACGCCGTTAAAGAGTTCGTAAGCGTACTTGATGGCATTTCCACAGACGCAATTGCTACGGCCGATACCGTTAAAAATCAAGGAAACTTCATTCCATTCCTTGGTAGCTTGTTCCCAAGTATCAGCTTTTGAAGCCTGTAAAACCGCATCATGCAGGGATTTTCTAACTGGAAGTGTCATGAGGTCTCCTTTCTAGATTATACTTTTACAACTTGAACTTCGTCTTTACCGAGTAAAATCAAGTATTTGTCAATATTTTCAATAGAATAGGCTCGAGATAAAGCCTCTCCGTATAGGGCTAACTGACCATGATAGCGAGCAATGAGTTGACTTGGCTCATCATAGCGGTCTGTCTTGTAGTCGAACAGAACAATTTTGTCTTCGTAAAGTAGATAGCCATCAAGGATACCACGGACAACAAAGTCTTCCTGACTCTTTTGGTCTCGTTTGAGCATGGAGAAAGGTTGCTCGCGATAAAGATGGTTGGTATTAGCGAGAATTTCCTGACCGAGTGCTGTGTCAAAGAATGCAAGAATTTTAGCAAGATTGATCTTGTCTCTAACAGCTGGACTGGTTTGAACTTGTTTGAGAGTTCCTGTCAGGCTAACAAGTGTTGGTCGCTGACTGAGGTCAATTCTCTGCATGAGTTCGTGGGTAGCACTACCAATCTCAGTTCCTGTTACCTTTTCTTTGGTTGAAAAATCTGGTAAATCAAAACTGATTTTCTTGTCTACTGACTGACCTTGACCAGCAATCTCAACACCTTCCATATCCATAACTGGTTCGTAGAATTTCTTGATTTGACTTGGGGTTTGAACACTTGGCAATTCAATAGCTGCGCGGTGAAGAGTATTATATACTTCCACTTCTTTCAGCATTTCAAGAGCTTCCTTAATGATTTCTGACTGGCGATTGTCTGCTTGGGAGCTATCTTGGAGAGGACTCTTGTTTTCCAACTGACCGATAGCTTCTGTAGTCAGCTGATCTTCACCAACAAAACGATAGCTAAAGTTGAGATGATCCTTGGCAAATACTTTACTGATAGCCCAAATCCAATCTTGGAAATTCTTGGCTTGCAGTCTAGTGTTGCTATTTAGTTTTCCATTTTTAGCTGCTGGGTATTCCTTGGCTTCCAGCTTTTCACGAGAACCCTTACCGACAAGATAAAGCTTTTTCTCAGCTCGCGTCATGGCAACATACAGCAGACGCATTTGTTCTGAATAACTTGCCAGCTGTAATTCCTCTTCATTCTGCATATAGGTCAGGCTAGGAATAGAGAGCTTGATGGTTTTAGGATAGTGATCTTCCACTGCTCCTGTCTCCATTTTAGCAATATATTTGACACCAAGACCATTCTGACGACTGAGAATGACTTCTGACATAGAGTCTTGCTTGTTGAAATCTTGATCCATATTGAGGATAAAGACGTAAGGAAACTCTAGTCCTTTACTCTTGTGGATAGTCATGAGCTCTACTGCATCTTTTGGCGGTGCGACGGCCACGCTTGCAAGATCGTGCTTGGCTTCTAAAACTTGGTTAATCATACCAATAAAACGAGACAAGCCCTTGAAATTGCTCTTTTCAAATTGATCAGCACGCAGTGCTAGGGCATAGAGATTGGCCTGTCTAGCAGGACCATTTGGCAAAGCCCCAACATAATCGTAGTAAAAACGGTCGTTGTAAATCTTCCAAATCAAGTCATAGAGGGAGTGGGTTTTGGCATACAAGCGCCAAGAATCCAAGATATCCATGAATTGATTTAGTTTTTCAGCTAGTGTTGAGTGAATTAACTCTTTCTGGCTTGTTGGCTGTTTTTGAGCATTTACTAGTTTCTCATAGAGATTTTCTTGGACTTTATCCTCTGCTTTCTGAAGGGACAAACGTGCTAACTCATCCTCATCAAAACCAAACATTGGAGACTTCATAAGGGCAACCAAGGCGTAATCTTGCAGGGGATTGTGAATGACACGAAGGGTGTCTAGCATGACTTGCACTTCTAGGGATTGAAGATAATTATTTTGCTCTCCGTCAGTTTTGACAGGAATTCCGTACTCAGACAGGGCGAGAAGAATCTGGTCATTACGACTGCGACTGGAGGTCAGAAGGGCGATTTCTTTAAAGGCAACACCTTGTTCCTGATGGAGTTTAAGAATCTCCTTGATAACCAGGCGCATTTCTCCTGTTAGTTTCGTTTCTGTTTGACTCTCGTCTTCCTCACCTGTATCGTCCTTGTCATAGAGAAGAAATTCTGCCTTGTTGTCTGGATTGGGAGTCAGCTTGGTATTGGCAAAAACAAGTTGGTGCATGCTGTCATAGTTGATTTCGCCGACCTCTTGGTCCATAAGGCATTCAAAAACATCATTGGTTACTGACAGAACTTCTGAACTGCTACGGAAATTTTCCTTGAGGAGAATCAGCTTTCCTTCTTGGGAATCTTGCGCATAGCGTTGGAACTTTTCATTAAAAATCTGCGGATCTGCCTGACGGAAACGATAGATAGACTGCTTGATATCTCCCACCATAAAGCGGTTGTGGCCATTAGAAAGTAATTCCAACATCCGTTCTTGAATATGGTTGGTATCCTGATACTCATCGACCATGACTTCATGGAAGCGCTCCTGATAAGCCTCACGAACTTGCGGGAAATTCTCTAAAATCTCAATGGTGTAATGGCTAATATCAGCGAATTCAAAGGCGTTTTCCTGACGCTTACGTTCACGATAAGCTTCCACAAAATCACTCATGAAGGTTTGGAAAGTCTTAGCTAGTTCCCAGGTATCTCCATGATAACGTTCTTGATAGTCGAGAATGGTTATCTGGTCTGACAGTTGTCCTAGTTTAGCAAACTGGGTCTTTCTCTCTTCGTTGTAGGCATCGGCCAGTGGCTTCAAATCAGCCTTACGGCTGGCATTAGTCAGAGATCGACCGTTTTTCTCTTTCGAAATTGCGACAACACGCGCAAGCATCGCTTGATAATCCTGACTATCGGATTCCTGATTCAAGGAGCCAATTTCATCCAGAATCAACTGGACATTTTCTAAATAAGCTGCCTTGGGAAACTCCTTGGCATCATTATCCAGATGATAACGGAAAAAGCTTTCCAAATCCCAAAGGGCTTGCTGGATTTGTGTGGTCAGTTTTTCTTTTTCACTGCTAAAATCAGCTTTCTCAAAGCCTTTGAGGAAAGATTCACTCAGCCATTTCTGAGGATTGCTGGTGGATTGGAGGAAGTCATAGATTTTATAGACTTGCTGGCGTAGCCCTCGTTCATCTTTTCCACGTCCAGCAAAGTTTTTCAGCAAATGGCTAAAGGTCTCTTTCTGTTTACCTTGGTAATGGGCTTCAAATACCTCATGAAATACTTCGTTTTTTAGAAGGAGTTGTTCGCTTTGGTTTTGTAAAATACGGAAATTAGGCGCAATATCAATCAGATAGCCATGTTTGCCAAGGAATTTTTGTGTGAAAGAGTCCATGGTTCCGATGGCTGCGTTGGGTAGGTCTGCCAACTGGCGGCCCAAGTGTTGTTTGAGCTCGATATCATCTGTTTCTTGGATTTGTTGGCTGATTTTTTTCTCTAAACGTTCTTTAAGTTCAGTCGCAGCCTTAACGGTAAAGGTTGAGATAAAGAGTTGAGAAATTTCGACACCACGCGTTAATTGGTCCAGAATGCGCTCTGCCATGACAAAAGTCTTCCCCGAACCAGCCGATGCTGAAACCAGGATATTTTGCCCAGAAGTGTAGATGGCTTCTATTTGCTCGGCAGTTTTCTTTTGTTCCTTGCTCGAATGGGCTTCTGCTTCTTGCAGTTTTTGAATTTCCTTCTCAGTTAAAAAGGGAATGGGCTTCATCGATTCAACTCCTCTCTTATTTTTTCAAACCAAGCTTGCTTGAGTTTTTCTCCGACCAGACGTTTGCCGTCAGCCAAGTCTAACTTCTCTAGGAAACGGGCTTGACCCAAGTGGTAATTGGCTTCAAACCCTGTAATGGCTTGATGTTGCTGAACATACGGTGCAATACTTCTGCCATTTTCAGTATAAGGGTTAATGGCGAACTGGCCTGCTAAAATCTTCTCAGCTGCTTTCTTGTACAGATGGGCATTGTAGTCCAGCAAGAGCTGGAATTCCTCATTCGTCAGCTGATTTGCCTTGTTTTTATTGTAAAATTCACCCAAATGACTGCTTTCTTTTTCTAAAAAGAGGCCTTGGTATTTCATAGACTTGCTGGCTTCTACTACTGCACCTGCCAGACTTTTAACGGCCATCAAAGATTGGACAGGCTCAGCCATTTCCAAGTACATGGCACCGAAAAAGTTCTGCTCCCCTTCTCTTTTTAGGGCAGCTAAGTAAGTTGGTAACTGGGAATTGAGTCCATTAAAGAAATGAGGAAACTGGAACTGAGTCAGACTGGATTTGTAGTCTACCACTCCAATCGCTCCATCAGCTTTCAATCGGTCAATGCGGTCAACCTTACCTCGTACAAAGACACTGCGTCCATTATCCAATTGAATAAAGGCCTGCTCTTTACCGCCGAAGTTCGCCTCTTCTTTGATGGTTTCGATGGCTGGATTGTGTCGGAGAATATGTCCAGTCGTCCGCGCCACATCAAGCAGAACTTCTTTAGTAAACTGGGCTTCCAAATTTTCTTGATAAATAGCTTCAAATTCGCGTTCTTGACTGGTTTCTTGAATAGCTTGTTCTAAACGTTGGTCAAAAGAATCTTCGTCAGGCAACTGCAAGGCTCGTTCAAAAATGCGGTGTAAGAAATTCCCATGACTACGAGCATCTGGACGCAGGCGCAATTCCTCCTGCAAGCCTAAAACGTAGCGGAGGAAATAACTGTATTGGTTCCGGTAAAACTCCGTCAAACCAGAGGTAGACAGGTAAAACTCCTTGTCAGCTGGATAGAGAGCTTGTAAGGTGTCCTTGGCTAAGGGCTTGCTACTTGGGCTGCTTGGGAGGGCTGGATTTTCCAAACCTTGCTGGTCTAACTTTTTACCCATGACACGCGCCAGAACCTTAATAAATGTCAAATCTTGCTCAGTCTCACTCATCTCGCCCTGCTGGTGATAGGCAACCAGACTAGACAAAAGACTGTGATAGGACCCAATATCTTCCTTAGACAGCCCTTTGTGATTCATCCTCTTCTCTTTCCGACTAAAACCAAAATGGACTAGCTCTTGAAGATAGATTGATTCCTTGCTTTCACTTTCGTTAAAAAGGCTTGGAGCTGACAGGACCAACTGCTTACGGGCAGAATTGACCAAAGAAAGCATAGTATAGCGATTTTTCTTGAGGTTTTCACTGCTGGCAATCTGCAATTGCGCTCCCTCTTCAGTCGTTTGGTTTAGGTTTTGCCTTTCTTCATCTGTCAAAAGGCTGGTATTCTGCGCGATTTTTGGTAAATTGTCCTGTGTTAGCCCAATGGCATAGACAAAGTCAGCTGTCAAAGGCGCAATCAAATCGTAACTCTGCACTAGAACGGTGCCCACTGTCGCTGGAATGGTACGGTATTGGGACAAACTCATTCCAGAATGTAGCAAGGCTAGAAAGTCCTCTAGATTAACTTGCGAACCAGCAAAAACAGTCGCAAATTGTTCTAAAACATGACAGAAAGCCTTCCAAACTTCGACTTGTCTTTCCTGTTCTACAGCTTCCATAGTGGCTGTCAAATCTTGGAGTTGATTAGTCACAGCTCCTTCTTTTAGAAAGACATTCCACTTTTTCAAGAGATTTTCAGCCTTTTGTTTTCGGTTAGCAAAGAGGGTTTCAAGAGGTGTTAAAATACGCAGACGAAGAGCATTTAAACGTTCCAGATTAAATTTTCCATGGTGGGATTTGGTAAAGGTTTGCTGAAAGGCTGGCAAGCCATTGATACCAAGATAGCGGATATATTGCTCAAAAGCATCAATATCAGCCTGACTAAGGTCGGTATACAAACCTGTTCTAAGAAGGTTTATCAAATCCTCCTGACGGAAACGATAGCGTTTCAAAGCTAAAATAGACTCGACAAATTGTGTCAAGGGATGATGAGCCATGGATTCGCTTCTACCAAGATAGAAAGGAATCTGGTACTGGTCAAAAATCGTTTTTAGAGATAACTGATAAGAGGCTACATCGCCCAAGAGAATACGGAAATGCTTGTAGCTCAGGTCTGAGTTCTCATGCAATTTCTGACGAATGCTACGGGCTACTAGCTCCAACTCCTCCTTTTGCGTCAAACAAGACCAGATTTGTAAGTTTTCACGATCCTTCTCATCAACATCCAATGTTAATTCTGAAAAGTCATAAGAAGACTCCAGCAAACGAGAGGCCTTGTCAAAGCTATCCATCTGCTCATGAGCTTGAGAACAGTCCTGAGCAGGCGTTTGGTATTTGGAGGCTAGATGATGGAGAAACTCCACACTGGCTTGGTAGAGATTGCCCTCGCTAAAAGGGCTAGTATAGGCTTTCTTACTAGCATAGGCTCCAATGACAATCTCAACACCCTTGCCATGAAGTAAGTCCACAATCCGCTCTTCTTCGGCAGAAAAACGGGTAAAGCCATCAATAACCAAGGCGATTTGAGTAAAATCACTGCTAACTTTGTCATTCTCAATAGCCTCAATCAAATGGGACAACTGACTTCCCTGAGCTAACTGCTCTTGATTGAGGTAGGTCGTTATTTTCTCAAAAATCAAGAGTAAATCGGCTCGCTTGTCCTCATCCGTCAAACTCTCCAAGTCCAAAAAACTCATCTGAGCTTTGGTCATCTCGTGGTAAAGCTCAATCAACTGCTGGATAAACTGAGTATCCTGCTTAATCGTACCATAAACACGTAAGTCTTTGGGATCAAGTTCGGCGAGGCATTTGTAAAAGGCCATCCCAAGACCAATGTCATCTAGACTGGTCTTAGCAGGCAAGTCATTCAAGATCAGGTAACGAGCCATCTGCGCAAAGCGCGTGACGGTAATCGCAAAAGAAGCCTGCTGGGACAAGCATTCTAGCACGGCGCGTTCCTTTTCAAAAGAAAGAGAGTTGGGGGCGATGTAGAAGACTCGTTTGTCAGCAGCAACTAACTCCTCCGCCTCTCTTGTTAGAATTTCAGTCAAAGAAGTCCGAATATCAGTATAAAGTAATTTCATCTCTGCCTCGTTGGAATTTTTCATTACCTTTTATTATACCATGATTAGCCAGCCAAGTCTGAAAATAATCAGTTCTTGCTCACCTGTTTAAAAGAAAATGCCGGAAAATTCCGACATTGTTTTAGTAAGCTAACTTCCTGAAAATAGGAGTAACCATACATCCCAGAAGGCAGTGATATTGATGAGAATATGAACTAGTATTGGATAGTAGAGACTTTTTGTCATGCGATACAGTAGAGCTAAAATGAGACCTCCACTAGCATAAATGAAAAAAGCAAGAGGTGTTAAAGCGAAATTGATATGAATATAACCGAAAATAATAGCAGAAAGCAAGACATCTCCGTACCAAGGCGAGTTTTTGAAAAAGGTTGTCATAAGCACACCGCGATAAATCAATTCCTCAGCAATAGGGCCGATGAAGCAAGCTATGAGCAAGAAATAGGGTAATTCCTGTCTCCCCATCATTTCTATCGTTTCATTCAAAGAAATTTGATTTGAAGACGAGGGTATGAAATAAGACAAGAGGAAGTCCGACATATACGAAATGATGTAGCCCAGTAAAAGGTAGATAAAGTACCTCAGCTGCCACTTGAAATGAAAAGTCTTCTTTCCTGCAAAAACTAGTAGATAGATGACCGCTAATAAAAGAACTCCACTCTCCATCAAAAGTAGAATCTGAAAAAACTCACGACTTGCTGGTAGATAAGGCTTTACGAGATGATTGAAAAGCCCCCAAAACCAAGTTGATTTGTAAAAAATTAAGGACAATGCTAATAAAATCTGAATAGCTCGTTTTTTCATCTTAAATCCTCTGTTTTCCTTGACTAGATTATTGAATATAATGGTTTACTTAACTGTATAACAAATTTAGTATAGCATATATTGGCGAAATATTCTCTTCAAATCATGAGTTGTTATCAAAACATCCTAAACTGTAAAATCAATTGGTCCCAAGCTTTCTATCAATTTCTTCTCCAAAATATGCTATAATAATACCAAAAGATAAAGAAGGAAGTCTTATGATTAAACTACTAGCCTTGGATATGGACGGAACCCTCCTCAATGAAGCCAAGGAAATCCCACAAGCTCACATTACTGCTATTCACAAAGCCATTGAAAAAGGTGTCAAACTGGTTCTCTGTACGGGTCGCCCGCTTTTCGGTGTCCTCCCCTACTATCAAAAACTGGGGCTTGACCTCCAGAATGAGTATGTTATTGTTAACAACGGTTGCTCAACTCACCAGACAAGTGATTGGAGTCTGGTTGACTGGCAAGAACTTAGTCCAGCAGACATCGAATACCTCTATGACCTAGCTGAAAAAAGTGATGTTCAGTTGACTCTTTTTGATGAGGAACATTATTTTGTCCTCGGTGGCAAGCCCAATCAAGTCATCCAAAATGATGCCAAGCTAGTCTTTTCAGACCTGACAGAAATTTCCCTTGAGGAAGCAACTAGTGGCAAGTATCGCATGTTCCAAGGTATGTTTTTGGGCACCAAAGAGCAAACAGATGATTTTGAAGAGCGTTTTGCTAAGGAGCTTTGCCAACGTTTTAGTGGAGTTCGTTCGCAGCCTGTTATTTATGAAGCCATGCCACTTGGAACGACAAAGGCTACCGCTCTTTCTCGATTAGCAGAGATTTTGAAGCTTGATTCCTCAGAAATCATGGCCATGGGCGATGCCAATAACGATATCGAAATGCTCCAGTTTGCAGGGCTTGGGATTGCAATGGGAAATGCCAGCGATTATGTCAAATCTCTTGCGGATGACGTTACAACAAGCAACGAAGAAGACGGCGTTGCGCGTGCCATTGAGAAGTATATTTTATAGTAAAGAAGCCCAGTTCATGTCAACTGGGTTTTGATATTTAAGAATTCCTAAAACTTTAGAAACTCTTTAGAAATCCTTGAGCTTTCTTTGATTTCTATGCTTTATACTAAAGTTAACAAAATAAATCAAAAGGAGAGAATCATGAAAACAGTACTTGACATTCATGGATTGTCCAAAAACTTCGACAAACAAGCTATTCTTCAGGATCTTCATCTAACGATAAGAGAGGGAGATATTTATGGACTTATCGGGAAGAATGGAGCTGGGAAAACCACCTTGATAAAAATTATTACGCAACTACTGTTTGCGGATAAAGGAACTATTTCCCTCTTCTCCAGCAAAACGGAAAATGAGTGGACCAAGGCTCTATCTCGAGTAGGTTCAGTGATCGAATCACCTGTAGCTCACAATCACTTAACAGCCTACCAAAATCTGAAATATTACTGTATGATTCGTCATATTCCAAATGCTGATCAAGTCATTCTAGAAACACTAGACTATGTAGGTTTGTCAGATACAGGTAAGAAAGTCTTTCGTGATTTCTCGCTAGGAATGAAACAAAGACTTGGTATCGCCATTGCCCTCCTATCCAAACCAGACTTCCTGATATTAGATGAACCTATCAACGGCCTCGACCCAATCGGTATTAAAGAATTTCGACTCATGATTCAACGGCTCAATCAAGAAAAAGGAATAACCATTCTCATCTCTAGCCATATCTTGTCAGAACTCTATCTCCTAGCTAATCGTTTTGGTATTTTAGATCAAGGAAAGATTATCCGTGAAATCAGCAAAGCTGAATTTGAAACACTAAGTGAGGATTACATTGTTCTTAAGACAGCTGATAAAGAGAAAGCTTGTCAAGTATTGAAAGAACAAATTCAGCTCCAGTTCAAGGTTGTCAATCCTGAGAATGAAATCCATATCTTTGGTCAGGAACAAGATGTCAAACAGATTCTCAAGGAATTAACCTTGGCAGATGTTGCCATTGACGAGATTTACTATGCCCGTCAAAACCTAGAAGAATACTTCACTCAATTGGTCCAATAGGAGGAAAATCATGACACATACCATTCAAGCAGACTTTTACCGTCTTTTCCGTTCCAAAGGATTCTGGATTACAGAGTTCATTCTCTTTGTACTCATGTTAATGGGGGCTATTTTTGGAGCTACTGGCCATCTAATGGCAATCCAGACAGAGGAGCCAGACATTCCAACCCATGGTTGGGACGGTGTACAAGCCCTGATCAACGCATCTAGTCAAGGTTCAAACCTCGTTTTTCTCTGCATCATCCTAGCCTGCCTCGTTCTTGGAGTTGATTTAATCGGCAAACTCTATAAAAATAATTTAACAGTGGGTGTCTCTCGTACCGAGTTTTTTCTAGCGAAAGCTTTTGTATTGACTTGTATTGCACTCTTGCAAGTTATCATCAGCCTTGTGATTGCCTTTATTCCAGCAACTATCTTAAATGGATTTGGCACTATGCCTGATGGCTTTATTGGCAATCTACTGATAACCATTTCCCTTCAATTCCTTTGCCTCCTTGCTTGGCTTTCCATTGTTTCCTTCATCCTCTATGTTAGTCATTCTTATCTTGCAGTATTTATTGGATATTTGGTCAGCTCTATCTTACTTTCTATGCCAATGCTCATTTTTCCAAATATCAAAATTTTGCCATATTTATCATTGCAGTTTTTCTATGCTATGACTGCTAATAGTGAGTCCATTTTCTATACACTTATAGTTACTTTAGTTGTTATTGTAATCTTTAATCTAAGTGGACTGGCAGTTTTCAAAAAGAAAAGTCTATAATAAAACGACCTCCTCTAGCCTACAGAGGAGGTTTATTTCGTTAAAAGTAAATGAAAACCGACAACCATTGCCCATCTGTGCTTAGTTTCATCTCTGCACCGAGAAGATGGCATAATTCCTCAGTGATATAAAGGCCTAAACCAGAGGATTCTTCAGTATCTGATAGATTTTCAGAATAAAAACGATTGCTGAGATTTTCTATTTTTTTGATGGGCCGTTTGACAAGGTTTGCAATCTCTAAGACAAGCTGTTCCTTTTCCTTTCTCAAAGATAGACGCGCTTCTTCCTTGCCATGTTTTAGGACATTCCCAAGCAGATTTTGTAAAATTCGATCCAGCAAGTCTTCATCAGTCCTCATTTTCAGACCAGTTTCAACCTTAAAATCAAGCATAATCTTTGCCGTCTGAAAAACATCATAATAAGCCAAAGTCTTCTTGGTAATAAAAGCTGAAAGATCAACTTCTTCCAGTTTCGGTTTGACAGCTCCTTCCATCAAACGACGATATTCTAGGAGAGCCTCCAAACGTTTGGAAACTAAATCAAGATGCTGGGCGATTTTTTGTAAGGTTTCTGCTTTGTTTTCAGGAGACTTTATCAATTGTTGGGTGTAACCTGAAGCGATAGTCAAAGGTGTTCGAATATCATGGGCGATATTGCTGATGGCCATATCCAGAGTCTGCTTTTCCCTTTTCATCACCAACCGAGACTGTTCTACTTCCTGAAATAGATTCTCAATCTGCTGGTAGAGCTGTAAAAAATGTTTGGAAAAAATGTTGACTCCGACTCTTTTCATACTACCTGTGAGAATCTTGTCTTCAATCTGTTGACTCAGGCTCTTAAGCGCGAGATGATAGCGAATTAATACAATCGATAAAATAATTAGGAGTATCAGTAGAACAACGATTATCATGTAGGTCATTGCTTGTCTCCTTTTAATCTTACCCCAACTCCCCAAATGGTTTCAATATATTCCTGATTTGGGTCAAGTTGGTTTAATTTTTTACGAAGATTACTCAAATGCGTATTGAGGGTATTATCTCCAGGTAGATAGCTCTCCTCCCAGACCAATTCATAAAGTTCTTCCTTGGTGAAAATTTTCTTAGGATGTTTGAGGAGAGTTTGGAGAATCAAGCATTCTTTCTTGGCAAGGCGAATCGTTTCCTGGCTATTTTTGATTTCAAAACTTTCTGCATCAAACTGGATATTTTTCAAGTTTTGTGGCAGATTTTCAGTTTTTCCTAGTTCTATAGGCTGTTTTTCTACGCTTTGACGTAGTTGAACAGTAACTCTGGCAAAGACTTCGTCCAAATCAAAAGGTTTGACTATGTAATCATTGGCACCGTCTAAGAGGTATTGACTGATTAACTTCTTATCGCTCAAAGCTGTTAGCATAATGACTGGAATTTGACTTTGTTCCCTGATGGCTTTTAAAACCTGATCCCCATTTTTCCCAGGAAGCATGATATCTAGCAAAACGAGGTCAATCCCACCTTGGTCAAAAAGCATGATTCCTTCTGTACCGGAAAAGGCTTGAATCACCTCATGCTCCTCAGTAAGAAGTGTTCGTAAAATCTCTTGAATGTCACTATTGTCTTCAATAACCAATATCCTAGCCATAAATACCAACCTTTCTGCAACTATTATAGCATGTTTTATTGATAGAAAAGCTCCTCGCATAAAAGCGCGAGAAAGCCTTAGAGGGTTAAAATATAAAATCCACTTACTAGACAACATAGTATCCTTATAGTTGCAAATAAGAAGTTAGTCTAGCAGAATAAATCTCTCATTTCTCCCCTACTAGTCCGTAATGCGTTGATACATTTCTGGTCTTCTATCTCGAAACAAGCCCCAGTTTAGGCGTTCGCTTGCTCCCTTGTCAAGGTCATAAGTTGCTAAAAGAACATCTTCTCCTTGTCTTTCAGCTCGCTCGATAATAGCTCCTGTTTCATCCGTCATAAAGGATGAACCGTAGAAGTCAAGGCTAGAACTCTGCCCACCATTTTCTTCACTAGGAGTGACTTCTTCCAAGCCATAACGATTGGCTGCAATAACTGGGACAATATTTGCTGCTGCGTGCCCTTGCATAGTACGTTGCCAGTGACCACAACTATCTGTATCCAAAATTGGCTCTGAACCGATAGCTGTTGGATAAAAGAGCAATTCAGCACCATTTAACGCAAGACAGCGCGCTGTTTCAGGGAACCATTGATCCCAACAGATACCGATACCAATCTTGGCATAGCGAGTATCCCAGACCTTGAAACCTGTGTTGCCAGGTGTGAAATAAAATTTTTCTTGATAATAATGATCATCTGGTATGTGGGTCTTTCGATAAACACCCAGCACTTCCCCATCAGCGTCAATAACTGCAATAGAGTTATACAAGACATTGCCATCTTTTTCATAGAAACTGATTGGTAAAACAACTTTTAGTTCCTTAGCAATCAGTTTAAAATGCTGAATGGCAGTATTTTCTGTCACCGACTGGGCGTGCTGGTAGTAGTCATACTGACGCTCTTGACAGAAATAAGGCCGTTCAAACAACTCGGGCAAGAGAATAATTTGTGCACCTTGTTCTGCAGCCTGACGTACTAAACGCTCTGCTGTTTGAATATTTGTTGCCACATCCTTAGCACATTGCATCTGAATGGCTGCAACTCTTACATTTCTCATCTTTTTCTCCTATTCTGGGATTTGTTGGGTGATACAGTGGATATTGCCACCACCTAAAAGAATATCTCTGGCTGGAATTCCAACAACTTTACGGTCTGGGAAACACTTACTGAGGATATCTAAGGCCACTTGGTCGTTTACATCCTCAAACTGTGGAACCAAGACAGCCTTGTTGGCGATATAAAAGTTTACGTAGGAAGCTGCTAGTCGTTCACCTGCGTATCGCTCTTCTTCTCCTTCTTCATAGATGTAGCCTGGCAAATCCTCTTCTGTCACAACCTGATGAATAGCTGGAATAGGAAGCTTATGAATGGTGAAGGGACGACCTTTTGCATCCGTTTCCTTCTCTAAAAGCGCTAAATCAGCTGCTGACATGGCATACTGAGGATCACTTTCGTCGTCTGTCCAAGCCAAGACAAGTTCTGCAGGACCAACAAAGGCTGCAACGTTATCAACGTGTTCATTGGTTTCGTCCTGATAAATACCATAAGGAAGCCAGATAACTTTTTCAGCGCCAAGGCTCTCTAATAAGGTGTTTTCGATTTCCTCTTTACTAAGATGAGGATTTCGACCAGCACTGAGAAGGCAACTTTCAGTTACGAGAATGGTTCCTTGGCCATCGCTATGGATCGCTCCGCCTTCTAGTACAAAGGATTTGGCATCATAAACAGGCATTTCCAAAGCCTCAGCAAAATGACTGGCTACTTGATCATCATCTTCATAGTCTTGGTAGAGACCATCGACAGCACCACCCCAAGCATTGAAAGACCAATCCACGGCTAATTTCTGGCCTTTATCATTGACAAGAATGGTTGGTCCAGTATCACGTGCCCAGGCATCATTGGTGGGAATGTCTAAATAAACGACCTTATCTCCAAGGTAGTCTTGGGCTTCAGCTAAGTAGTCTTGCTCTACCAAAAGATAAACTCTTTCCCCTTCTGCAATGGTCTTAATAATCTGGCTAAAAGCTGTTTTAGCAGCTTTTCCTTGAAAGGGCCATGAACCTGGTCGAGTCGGCCATATCATGAGGGTGCCATGATGGTGTTCATACTCTGCTGGCATACGATAGCCTAATTTTTTTGGACTGTCCATCATGATAATCTCCCTTTAAAGTCTTGATAACCAAAAGATTTGACTAATCTGCAGTCACCCTGCTCATCCATGAGATAGAGACTTGGCAATCCAATACCATTAAAGGTATTATTTTTGACAAATGAGTAAATAGCCATATCTTCAAAATAAAGTCTATCACCGATTTGAACTGGATTTTCAAAGCTATAATCACCAATCACATCTCCTGTCAGACAGGTATTGGAAGAAAGTCTATAGGTATGGGCTTTTTCCTGAGCGGCAAATCCATTTCTCAAAGGTGGACGATAGGGCATCTCAAGTACATCAGGCATATGGCAGGTCGCAGAGGCGTCTAAAACCAAGATTTCCATACCGTTTTCGACAATATCCAATACTTCAGTTGCTAGATAACCTGCATTGAGCGCAATGGCTTCACCAGGCTCGATATAGATTTCAAGATTGTAAGTTTCTCGGATACGCTTGATCTCAGAAATCAGCAAATCTACATCATAGTCCTCTCTTGTGATGTGGTGTCCGCCCCCCATATTGAGCCATTTGACCTGATGCAAATAGGCTCCAAATTGCTCTTCTACTGCTTTCAAAGTTGTCTCTAAATCATCTGCTCCCTGCTCGCAAAGGGTGTGAAAATGAAGACCATCCACCAAATCCAGCAAATCACTCGGTATCTTGTCTGAAGTTACTCCAAAACGGGAGCCAGGTGCACAAGGGTCATAGAGCGCGTGGTCACCTTGAGTTGAACACTGAGGGTTAAGTCGCAAACCCACGCTTACACCAGCATCCCGACAACGGGCCCCATGTTTACGCAACTGTCTCTCTGAGTTAAAGACGATATGATTTGTTATCTCCAGCAATTCCTCCAAGTCCGCATCCTTAAAGGCTGGCGCAAATACATGGACTTCTCCTGGAAATTCTTCCCTAGCTAGCTTAGCTTCATAGAGTCCACTGGCTGTCGTACCTGATAGATACTGGCTAATCAAGGGATAGGTTTTGTAGAGGGAATAAGCCTTCTGGGCAAGCAAAACCTTGCAACCAGCTTCTTCTTGTACATATTGTAAAATACGACAGTTGCCTTCTAACTTGGGCAAGTCAATGACATAGGCTGGCGTTGGTACTTGTTCTAGCTTCATTAGTCCACCATTTGTGGATTTTCAACCACAACCCAAGGCAAACCATACTCATTCAAAGCTTCCATGAATGGATCTGGATCCAATTCTTCAAGGTTATAAACTCCTGGTTGTTTCCAAGTACCGTTCATGACTAATTTTGTACCTATCATGGCTGGAACACCTGTTGTGTAAGAAATAGCTTGCGAACCAACTTCTGCGTAACATTCCTGATGGTCGCAGACATTGTAGATGTAGATGGTCTTTTCAACGCCATCTTTTACACCTGTAAAGATACATCCAATATTGGTTTTACCTACAGTACGTGGACCAAGGCTTGCAGGGTCTGGAAGCAAGGCTTTCAAAAATTGGATTGGAACAATTTCTTGGCCGTTAAAGTTAATGGTATCCGTACGAAGGAGACCGATATTTTCCAAACATTTCATGTGCGTCAAGTATGATTGACCAAAAGTCATAAAGAAACGAATGCGTTTGACACCTGGAATATTCTTGGCCAATGATTCAATTTCTTCATGGTGAAGGAGATACATATCTTTTTGTCCAACTTGAGGGAAATCATACTCACGCTTGATAGACATAGCTTCGACTTCGACCCATTTTCCATCTTCCCAGTAAGAACCTGGCGCAGAAACCTCGCGTAGATTGATTTCTGGGTTGAAGTTTGTTGCAAACGGATAACCGTGGTCACCACCATTACAGTCTAAAATGTCGATATAGTGGATTTCATCAAAATAGTGTTTGAGGGCATAGGCTGAAAAGACACTAGTCACACCTGGGTCAAAACCTGAACCAAGAAGAGCGGTCAAGCCTGCTTCCTTGAATTTCTCCTGATAAGCCCATTGCCATGAGTAGTCAAAGTAGGCTGTAAAACCAAGTTCCTTGCAACGTTTCTCATAAATAGCACGCCATTCAGGATCTTCCGTATCCTCGGCTTCGTAGTTAGCTGTATCGATATAGTGAACACCTGTTGCCAAACAAGCGTCCATAATGGTTAAATCTTGATATGGTAGTGCTACGTTCAAAACTGCTTCTGGCTTGTAGCTTTCAATCAGGGCAATTACTTCTTCAACCTTATCTGCATCAAGAGCAGCTGTCTCAATCTTTGTACTTGTTTTGCCTTCCAGTTTAGCCTTCAAGTCATCACATTTTGACTTAGTACGGCTAGCAATCATAATTTCTGTAAAGGTTTCGCTATCTTGGCAAATCTTTGAAATAGCAACTTGGGCAACGCCCCCACATCCAATAACTAGTAAACGACTCATTTTTTTCCTTCCTCTTCTTCTAAAATGTCTTCTACATACTTAGGCAACATGAAGGCCCCCACATGTAAGTTTGCAGTGTAGTATTCTGTGAAAAGCTGGCGTTTTTTCCAGCCTTCCTTGTCAAAATCTTTGACAGGGTGGTATTTTTTCGATGCAAACCCAAATAACCAATAGCCAGCTGGACTGGTTGGAATATGGGCCTGATAGACCCGGCTGATTGGAAAGGCTTGATTGACCTTGCGATGCATACTTCGGCAAGCTGACTCATCCTCATCAAAGAAGGGACTCCCATGCTGGTAAATCATGATACCGTCTTCTTTCAGAGCCCTATAACTATTGCCGTAGAATTCCTTGGTAAAGAGCCCTTCCGTATGGCCAAACGGATCTGTCGCATCGTTGATGATAATATCGTAATCATCTTCGCAGTTTCGCAAAAAGCGTAGCCCATTTTGGTAGTAAATGGTAACACGAGGATCATCTAGCCCTGCAGCAAAGTCTGGGAAATACTCACGACAGACTTCAACCAACATCTCATCTGGTTCCACAATATCGATTTGTTCCAGCTCAGGATAGAGTGTTAATACTTGGGCGACACCGCCATCACCACCCCCAATAACCAATACTTTCTTGGGATTTGGGTGGACAGCCATGGGAACGTGGACGGTCATTTCATTGTAGACAAAATCATCCGCATCTGAAAACAAGACATGCCCATTTAAAATCAGTATTTTCCCAAAAGCTGGTGTATCCAAGACTTCGATATCCTGCCATTCACTTTTACCAGCGTAGAGTTGCTTGGCTGTTCTCAGGGACAATTTGACATCTGGGGTATGAACTTCAGAAAACCATAAATCCATCTAGTTCTCCTTTCTCTTAATGACGTTGATGTGATTGACCTCAGGATCTTCCGTCCCTTGAAGAGAGCAACCACGTTCCTTGGCAAATTGGATATAATCGACAATTTCTCGTGTAATGCGTTCACCTGGAGCCAAAATAGGAATCCCTGGAGGATAGCACATGACAAATTCTCCACATACTTGTCCAACAGATTCGTCCAAGGTCAAACTTTTTCTCTCTGAATAGAAAGCTTCTTGTGGAGATAACACCAACTCAGGTTGGATATATTCGCCTGCTATCAAGTCCTTCCCATTTCTTGAGTAAAGTCTCTTAATATCAGCCAAAGCACCAACTAATCGTTCAATATCTTGGATACGGTCACCAATCGAAATATAGGCCAAGATATTGCCAATATCACCAAACTCGATTTGAATGTCGTATTCATCGCGCAGAAGGTCATAAACCTCGATACCTGTTAAGCCAATACCCTGAGTGTAAACTGACAGCTTGGTCACGTCAAAATCGCAAACCGAAACACCGTCTATTAACTCTTTTGAGTAGGCATAGTAGCCACCGATAGCATTGATTTCACGGCGAGCATACTCAGACAGTTCAATGACCTTTTCAAACGACTCTTTGCCTCGAAGAGCCAAGTTGCGACGTGAAATATCTAAACTAGCCATCAACAAGTAAGAGGCGGATGTTGACTGGGTCAGGTTGATGATCTGACGTACGTATTCAGGATTCATCTGCTCTCCGATTAAAAGAAGCGAACTTTGGGTCAAACTCCCACCAGACTTATGCATGGAAACTGCTGCCATATCAGCTCCTGCATCCATAGCAGAAATTGGAAGTTTATCTGTAAAATGCAAATGTGCTCCGTGGGCCTCATCTACTAAAACCATCATGCCAGCTTCATGAGCCATTTCTGTCAAACCCTTTAGGTCTGAACAGATTCCGTAGTAAGTAGGATTGTTAATCAAAATGGCCTTGGCATCTGGATGGTCCTTTATGGTCTTGGCTACTCGATCATTTTCAAGACCTAAAGCGATACCAATTTTAGGATCTACACTCATCTCGATATAGATGGGAATGGCACCACATAGAACCAGCGCATTGATAGCAGATTTGTGGACATTTCGTGGCAGAATAATCTTATCTCCCGCCTTGCAGGTTGACAGAATCATAGTCTGCACCGATGAGGTTGTTCCACCAATCATGAGAAAGGCATGGCTAGCTCCAAAAGCATGAGCTGCCAGCTCCTCTGCATCTCGAATAATCGAAATGGGGTGTCCTAGATTATCCAAGGGTTTCATCGAATTGACATCAATGCCAACACATTTTTCTCCTAGTAGTTCGACAAGTTCTGGATTTCCTCGTCCACGTTTGTGACCTGGAACATCAAAGGGAACAATCCTTTTCTTGCGTAACTTCACCATGGCCTCATAAATTGGGGCTTGATTTTGATCTAACTCCTTCAAGACTTACTCCTTTACCGTATTTTTAGTGCCTCAAGAAGATAAAGGCGACTAAAGGTTGACTCATGAAAAAAGAGCAGGTTTTCACCTGCTCTGCAATCTTCTGACGTTTTTATGTTTGTTTCTTTTGAGTATGTCTGTTCCTGATGTTTCCAAACTCTCTAGTAGCAAATATTACGTACTTTATTGATCGTTTCACAAGATGACGTGTGCTTTCACCACACTAAAAATTTATGAATTAGGACAAGTGTCCTAACATCAACTTATAAAAGTAGGCTTTTAACCCTATCAATAATGTGGTTTTTCAACCACGCTTCGGCATTCAACCCTGCCTGTCCGTAGGCATTTTTTACTCGGGTTTATATTTGCTAGAAAACATCATCTCATTTTCTAAGCTCCATTACTATATCATGTTTCCAAGAACTTGTAAAGCGGTTTACGAAAAAAATATAAAAAAGTTCGCAAAATATTTGGATTTTATTTGATTTAATACTAGTTATTCTCTTGTAAACGATTATAAAGTGAACAAAATGTTTATCGTATTTAATTTAACATTTTTTATGCAATTCTATACTCATTACCCTCGGTGTTTGATCTATTAGAGAAGATGTCGACGTTTTTATATCATTAAAATCGTGCAACTTTTTTCAGATACTTTTAAAAGATTGATTTCTCTATATTTTTCCTTTATACTGGATAAAAAGGAGAATAGTATGTCAGAAACCCACTACAGTTGACAAAGAGCCGATTTTTTGTCTATAATCTATAATTTTAATATGTTTAAGATATGTAACTCATATAAAAGGCTATAGAAATATATAGTTATTCAACCACTTTAAATAAGAGCGATTGTTTATTAGATAGTTCCAATTTTGGAAAACCATTAGAAAAATCTAGCTTGCCGACGGCGACAAAATGATAAATTTGGTTTTCATCAATACTATCTTCCGTAGCACCTCTATAAATTTGTGTTTTTTTCTTCCACTCTCTATTTTTATTTTCACAAAAGATATCTAAAAAACAATAGAAGTATGACTCTCCTGCCTCATTAGTTTTTTCAATCCTTCGAACCTTTAATTTCACTTCACCATAAAACAAATAAAGGTCTCCCGCAATCTCTTCACCAAGCCATGTACTCAATTTTTTGCGTCTGAGTGACCTTCGGATTTGTTGACCATTCTTCTCCTTCTTTAGAAGCAATGGATTATCAACTTCTACATTGTTCGTTGCTTGGGTGGTAATCTCCCTATTAACTAGGGGATCCCGTAGCAACAATCGCATCATAGAGGCCATTTTATCCTGTATTTGTCCATCCGTCAATGACTCATAATACTCCTTAGAAAATTGAATAGAACTATATTCATGAATGTAGGAGCAATACGGTAAATGTCTCGAACTAGATTTCCTTCTCAAAAATGCTCTTTTTTTAGAAGTTTTATGCACATAACTTAGCTCTGCAGATCTACACTCTGGACAAAACATAGTGCCCTCATAATTACCTAACTTACCATCATGACTTTCCACAAAATCAGCTATATCATCCAAGGTTGCAATATCATGTATTAAAGTGCAGTAACATTCATCAAAAGATTTCTTGAGCATTATTTGCCTCCTTCATTCTTACTCAATTGATTTGAAACGTCAATTACAAATACATACTAACAATTTTGTACATTTTAACGATTAACAATTACATTAACATTATACTACATTTTTAAAATTCATAAATTACACGACTAAGCAATAAAATTTCAATTTTTCTAAAACAAGCTTATTCCAAGACTTTCTTAGTATTCTATTGTATAAATTACTTTATTCCGATTTCTGTTGTTACTAGTTTAATCATAAAATCTTTCTTACTCCGATTAGTAAATCTACATCCTATTATACCATAGATAAGTAGAAAAAGGACAAGTCTATCAGCTTTGCTTCTCTTTTATCCTTCCCTACTAGCTAGTGCTGTTTCTAACTTTTAAAAAAGCTCGTAAAATTAAAATCGTGCAACTTTTTTCAGATACTTTTAAAAAATTGATTTCCTTATATTTTTCCTTTATACTGGATAAAAAGGAGAATAGTATGTCAGAAACAAATCACGAAATCGATTCAAATTTTGCAGGTCGTTTAAATATCCTGCGTGCAGGTGTTCTTGGTGCCAATGATGGGATTATTTCCATTGCTGGTGTGGTTATCGGGGTTGCCAGTGCCACTAGCAATATCTGGATTATCTTTTTATCAGGATTTGCAGCTATCTTAGCTGGTGCCTTTTCAATGGCTGGTGGAGAATATGTATCCGTTTCAACTCAAAAAGATACCGAGGAAGCAGCCGTTGCGCGTGAGCAACTCTTGCTAGACCAAGATATGGAACTAGCCAAAAAATCCCTCTATGCTGCCTATATCCAAAATGGAGAATGTGAAACCTCTGCCCAACTCTTGACCAACAAAGCCTTTTTAAATAATCCGCTCAAGGCTTTGGTAGAGGAAAAATATGGGATTGAGTATGAAGAGTTTACCAATCCTTGGCACGCAGCCGTTTCTAGCTTCATTGCCTTTTTCCTTGGAAGTTTACCACCAATGCTGTCAATTACCATTTTCCCAAGTGGTTACCGCATTCCTGCTACTGTCCTTATTGTCGGCGTGGCCCTTCTTCTCACTGGTTACACTAGTGCCAGACTTGGAAAGGCTCCGACTAGAACGGCTATGATTCGGAACCTTGCTATTGGTCTCTTAACTATGGGCGTTACCTTCTTACTCGGACAACTTTTC
>CAMHZO010000017.1:0-29454 GCA_946190205.1 Streptococcus mitis
TGATTTTAATGAGGTTGAAATTCAAAATGTATTAGAATCATTTGGCTTCAAAGGTCGAGAAGGAGATGTAAAAGTTCAGTATTGTCAACCATATTCTAATATCCTTCAGGAAGGTATGGTTCGGAAAAATGTGGGACAATCCATTTTGGAATTGGGTTATCATTGCCCTTCTGAATATGGTGATGAGAAACATTTACCCATGATTGTAATGAATGGTTTACTTGGTGGATTTGCTCATTCTAAGCTCTTTACAAACGTCCGTGAAAATGCTGGATTGGCTTATACTATTTCAAGTCAGCTTGATTTATTTAGTGGATTCTTGAGGATGTATGCTGGTATCGATCGAGAAAATCGGAACCAGGCTCGTAAAATGATGAATAATCAACTGCTTGATTTAAAAAAAGGTTATTTTACAGAGCTTGAGTTAGAGCAAACAAAGGAAATGATTCGTCGGTCTCTGTTGCTTTCTCAAGATAATCAAAGTTCATTGATTGAACGTGCTTATCAAAATGCCTTGCTTGGAAAATCTTCAGCAGACTTTAAAAGTTGGATTGCAAAACTTGAGCAAGTTGACAAAGAGGCTATTTGTAGAGCAGCTAATAATGTGAAACTACAGGCGATTTACTTTATGGAAGGAATAGAATGACAAAGGTTGTTTTTGAAGAAAAATACTATCCAGCTGTAAAAGAAATGGTTTATCGAACTCGTTTGTCAAATGGATTGACAGTTGCTCTTTTGCCTAAAAAGGAATTTAAAGAGGTTTACGGGAGTGTAACTGTACAGTTTGGTTCGGTAGATACGCTTGTCACAGAAGTTGACGGATATGTAAAACAATATCCTGCAGGAATTGCTCACTTTCTTGAACATAAATTATTTGAAAGAGAAGATGCTAGCGATTTGATGTCGGCTTTTACGAGTCTAGGTGCAGATAGTAATGCCTTTACAAGCTTTACAAAGACAAGTTATCTTTTCTCAGCAACGGATCATTTTTTAGACAATTTAGACTTACTTGATGAATTGGTAACATCAGCACACTTTACTGAAGGTTCCGTTTTAAGAGAGCAGGACATTATCCAGCAAGAACGAGAAATGTATCAAGATGATCCAGATTCGTGTTTATTCTTTTCAACTTTAGCGAATTTGTATCCAGGCACACCTTTAGCAACTGATATAGTTGGCAGTGAGGAGTCCATTTCCCAAATCAATCTAACTAATTTGCAAGAAAACTTCACAAGGTTTTACAAACCTGTAAATATGTCTCTGTTTTTAGTTGGCAATTTTGATGTGGATCAAGTACAGGACTATTTTGAAAGAAAAGAACTGGAAGATTTAGATGTTCAGGAAGTAGCAAGAGAAAAGTTTGTTTTACAAGCTGTAAAGCAAACAGACAGTATGAGAATGGAAGTGTCTTCTCCTAAACTAGCGATTGGGATTAGAGGTAATCGAGAAGTTGATGAGGCGGATTGCTATCGACATCATATTTTATTAAAATTATTGTTTGCAATGATGTTTGGTTGGACTTCGGATCGTTTTCAAAAATTATATGAATCAGGTAAAATTGATGCGTCCTTATCTCTGGAAGTTGAAGTAACAAGTCGCTTTCATTTTGTTATGTTGACAATGGATACAAAAGAGCCAGTTGCTTTATCCCATCAGTTTAAAAAGGCTATTCGTAATTTTACAAAGGATTTAGATATTACAGAGGATCATTTAGATATTATAAAAAGAGAGATGTTTGGAGAATTTTTCAGTAGCATGAACTCTCTTGAATTTATTGCAACGCAATATGATGCTTTTGGAAAAGGTGAGACAATCTTTGATTTGCCGAAAATTTTACAGGAAATTACTTTAGAGGATGTCCTTGAAGCAGGGCATCACTTAATAGATGAAGGGGATATAGTTGATTTTACAATATTCCCATCATAGTAACTAATCATAATAGACACTAGAAAGAAGGAATGATAAGTATGAGGAAAAAAACAATTGGTGAGGTTTTACGTTTAGCTAGAACCAACCAAGGGTTGACTTTAGAAGAATTACACAAAAAAACAGAAATTCAGTTGGATATGTTGGAAGCTATGGAAGCTGATGATTTTGATCAACTTCCTAGTCCATTTTATACTCGTTCTTTTTTGAGAAAGTATGCGTGGGCAGTTGAACTTGATGAGCGAATTGTCTTGGATGCTTATGATTCTGGGAGCATGATTACTTATGAGGAAGTAGATGTTGATGAAGACGAGTTGACAGGTAGGAGACGTTCAAGTAAGAAAAATAAGGCATCATTTTTACCTTTATTTTATTTTATACTTTTTGCACTATCGATTGTCATTTTTGTGACTTATTATGTTTGGAATTATCTCCAGACTCAACCGGAGCGTTCGTCTGCGTCTAGTTATAGTGTAGTCCAAGCAATAAGTTCGACTAGTTCTGTAACTCCATCTTCAAGCAGTAGCTCATCTAGTAGTTCTTCGAATATGGAACCAGCTATAACGGTATCAGGTGAAGGAAATAGAGTAGAAGTTGCTTATAAAACGAGCAAGGAAACTGCAAAATTACAATTATCAGTCTCAGATGCTAGAAGTTGGATTAGTGTTTCAGAAAGTGAGCTTGAGGGTGGTGTGACCTTATCACCGGATAATAAAAGTGCGGAAACAACAGTTTCAACAAAAAATCCTGTGACCATTACTTTAGGTGTTGTCAAAGGTGTTGCTTTAACAGTAGATAATCAGACTGTTGACTTATCGAAATTAACAGCTCAGACTGGAAAAATCACTGTAACCTTTACTAAAAATTAAGGAAAAACGAATGAAAAAAGAACAAATTCCAAATCTCTTAACAATAGGTCGAATTCTCTTTATACCTATTTTTATCTTTATTTTAACAGTAGGAAATTCGATAGGGAGTCATATAGTAGCAGCTATTATCTTTGCTACTGCTAGTATTACAGATTATTTAGATGGATATTTAGCTCGTAAATGGAATGTGGTCAGTAATTTTGGCAAATTTGCAGATCCTATGGCGGATAAGCTACTAGTTATGTCTGCTTTTATTATGCTGATTGAGTTAGGTATGGCTCCAGCTTGGATTGTTGCAGTGATTATCTGTCGTGAGTTGGCTGTGACAGGTTTAAGACTTTTATTAGTTGAAACTGGTGGAACAGTTTTAGCAGCAGCAATGCCTGGAAAAATTAAAACTTTTAGTCAGATGTTTGCCATTATTTTCTTGCTATTACATTGGACTTTGCTTGGTCAAGTTCTACTTTATGTAGCCTTGTTTTTCACTATCTACTCTGGCTATGATTATTTCAAGGGTAGTGCCTATGTATTTAAAGGGACATTTGGTTCGAAATGAAATCAGTAATTGATGTAAAAAATCTTTCTTTTCGCCATAAGGAAAGTCAGGAATATTACGATGTGAAGGATATTACGTTTCACGTGAAACGTGGAGAATGGCTTTCGATTGTAGGGCATAATGGTAGTGGTAAATCAACGACGGTTCGCTTAATTGATGGCTTACTGGAAGCAGAATCCGGAGAGATTGTAATTGATGGCCAACGGCTGACTGAGGAAAATGTTTGGAATATACGTCGTCAAATCGGTATGGTTTTTCAAAATCCAGACAATCAATTTGTTGGAGCGACTGTTGAAGATGATGTTGCCTTTGGTTTGGAAAATCAGGGACTTTCTCGTCCTGAAATGAAAAAGAGAGTGGAAGAAGCTCTGGATTTGGTTGGCATGTTGGACTTTAAAAAGAGAGAGCCAGCACGTCTATCAGGTGGCCAAAAGCAACGTGTGGCTATTGCAGGTGTTGTAGCCCTAAGACCAGCTATTTTAATCCTAGATGAAGCAACGAGTATGTTGGATCCTGAGGGGCGTAGAGAACTGATTGATACAGTAAAAGGAATTCGAAAAGACTATGATATGACGGTCATTTCCATTACACATGATTTGGAAGAAGTTGCCATGAGTGATCGTGTGTTGGTCATGAAAAAAGGGTCAATTGAATCAACTAGTAGTCCAAGGGAGCTTTTCTCTCGAAATGATTTGGATCAAATTGGATTAGACGATCCTTTTGCTAATCAATTAAAACATTCTTTGAGCCAGAATGGCTATGATTTGCCTGAAAATTATTTGACAGAAAGTGAGCTAGAGGATAAACTATGGGAATTGCTCTAGAAAATGTGAGTTTTACGTATCAAGAAGGGACTCCCTTAGCTTCAACAGCTTTGTCAGATGTTTCTTTGACGATTGAAGATGGTTCTTATACGGCTTTAATTGGACACACAGGTAGTGGTAAATCAACTATTTTACAACTCTTAAATGGTTTATTGGTGCCAAGTCAAGGGAGTGTGCGGGTTTTTGATACCTTAATCACCTCGACTTCTAAAAATAAAGATATTCGTCAAATTAGAAAACAGGTTGGCTTGGTATTTCAGTTTGCTGAAAATCAGATTTTTGAAGAAACAGTATTGAAAGACGTTGCTTTTGGACCACAAAATTTTGGAGTTTCTGAAGAAGATGCGGAGCAGATTGCTCGTGAGAAACTGGCTCTGGTTGGAATTGATGAATCACTTTTTAATCGTAGTCCGTTTGAGCTATCAGGTGGACAAATGAGACGTGTCGCCATTGCAGGCATGCTTGCCATGGAGCCAGCTATATTAGTCTTAGATGAACCCACAGCAGGCCTGGATCCTCTGGGAAGAAAAGAGTTGATGAACCTGTTCAAAAAACTCCATCAGTCAGGGATGACCATTGTCTTGGTAACGCATTTGATGGATGATGTTGCTGAATATGCAAATCAAGTCTATGTAATGGAAAAGGGACGTTTAGTTAAGGGTGGTAAACCAAGTGATGTCTTTCAAGATGTTGTCTTTATGGAAGAAGTGCAGTTGGGAGTACCTAAAATTACATCCTTTTGTAAACGATTGGCTGATAGAGGCGTGTCATTTAAACGATTACCGATTAAGATAGATGAGTTCAAGGAGTCGCTAAATGGATAGTGTGATTTTGGGGCGTTATATCCCAGGGGATTCGATAGTTCACCGATTGGATCCACGTAGCAAATTGCTGGCTATGATGCTACTGATTTTGATCGTTTTTTGGGCTAATAATCCCTTGACGAATCTAATTCTTTTTATAGCGACAGGGATATTTATTGCTTTGTCAGGAGTATCTCTTTCATTTTTTATTCAGGGCTTGAAATCTATGTTTTTCTTGATTGCCTTCACAACTATCTTTCAATTGTTTTTCATTTCTAATGGGAATGTTTTGTTTGAGTTTTCGTTTGTGAGAATTACGGATTATGCTTTGCAACAAGCTGGAATTATCTTTTGTCGCTTTGTATTGATTATTTTCTTTTCAACTTTGTTAACCTTAACGACCATGCCCTTAAGTTTGGCATCAGCTGTCGAAGCTTTGTTAGCGCCTTTAAAGCGTGTGAAAGTTCCAGTTCATGAAATCGGTTTGATGCTGTCTATGAGTTTGCGTTTTGTCCCAACCTTGATGGATGATACGACGCGGATTATGAATGCACAGAAAGCGCGTGGAGTGGATTTTGGAGAAGGAAGTATTGTTCAAAAGGTGAAGGCTATGATTCCCATTTTGATTCCTCTTTTTGCGACAAGTTTAAAACGTGCGGATTCCTTGGCTATCGCTATGGAAGCGCGTGGGTATCAGGGTGGAAAAGGCAGAAGTCAATACCGACAACTGAAATGGACTCGAAAGGATACGCTGACCATTCTTGTTATTATCATACTTGGTTGTTGCTTATTTTTCTTAAAATCTTAGTAGCTTTCAGGAATTGATAAAAAGTTACTGTAACAGTTTTTGATATAAAGGTAGGGATATGAACCGTTTTAAAAAATCAAAATATGTCATTATTGTTTTTGTCACTGTTCTGCTTGTGTCAGCTCTCTTAGCGACGACTTATTCAAGTATAATTGTGACAAGATTAGGAGATGGAATCTCATTGGTTGATAGGGTTGTTCAAAAACCTTTTCAATGGTTTGATTCTGTCAAATCAGATTTGGCTCATTTGACACGAACATATAATGAAAATGAAAGTTTGAAGAAACAGATTTACCAATTAGAAGTTAAATCAAATGAGGCGGAAAGTTTAAAGATGGAAAATGAACAACTGCGCCAATTGCTTGATATGAAGTCCAAATTGCAAGCTACAAAGACTTTGGCAGCAGATGTTATTATGCGATCTCCGGTATCTTGGAAGCAGGAGTTGACCTTAGATGCAGGCAAATCAAAAGGGGCTTCTGAGAATATGTTAGCAATTGCAAATGGTGGCTTGATTGGGAGTGTCTCAAAAGTAGAGGAGAACTCTACCATGGTCAACCTTCTGACAAATACGGAAAATGCTGATAAGATTTCTGTTAAAATTCAACATGGTTCTACTACAATTTATGGAATTATTGTTGGCTATGACAAGGAAAATGAAGTTCTAAAAATTAGTCAATTAAATAGTAGTAGCGATATTAGTGCAGGAGATAAGGTGACCACTGGTGGATTAGGAAACTTTAACGTTGCTGATATTCCTGTTGGTGAAGTGGTTGCCACAACGCATAGTACGGACTACTTGACACGAGAAGTAACTGTTAAATTAAGTGCAGATACTCATAATGTGGATGTGATAGAATTAGTGGGGAATTCATAATGAGACAGTTGAAGCGGGTTGGAGTGTTTTTATTGCTTCCTTTCTTTGTTCTAATTGACGCCCATATTAGCCAGCTTCTGGGCTCATTTTTCCCCCATGTACATTTGGCTAGTCATTTTCTGTTTTTATTTCTCTTATTTGAGACGATAGAAGTATCAGAGTATCTCTATTTAGCTTATTGTTTTGTAGTGGGTTTGGTTTATGACATTTACTTTTTCCACTTGATAGGGATTGCGACTTTGTTGTTCGTCTTGTTGGGAGTATTTCTCCATAAATTTAATAGTGTTATTTTATTGAATCGTTGGACGAGAATGTTGGCAATTATTGTCATGACTTTTCTATTTGAGATGGGAGCTTATATACTTGCATTAGTGGTAGGTTTAACTGTGGATAGTATGTCTTTATTTATAGTCTATAGTTTAGTACCATCAATGATTTTGAACCTTATATGGATGATTATCTTTCAGTTTATTTTTGAAAAATTTTACCTATAAGAAAGAAATAAAAATGTAACAAAGGCGTAATATTCATTAGGCCTTTTTTTGGTATACTAGTAATGTCTTTAAAAGAAGGAGTATCTACGAAATATGAAGAAAAAAATCTTAGCGTCACTTTTATTAAGTACAGTAATGGTTTCTCAAGTAGCTGTTTTAACAACTGCGCATGCAGAAACTACTGATGACAAAATTGCTGCTCAAGATAATAAAATTAGTAACTTAACAGCACAACAACAAGAAGCACAAAAACAAGTTGATCAAGTTCAGGAGCAAGTATCTGCTATTCAAACAGAGCAATCAAACTTGCAATCTGAAAATGATAGACTACAAGCAGAATCTAAAAAGCTTGAGGGTGAAATTACAGAACTTTCTAAGAATATTGTATCTCGTAATGATTCATTACAAAAACAAGCTCGTAGTGCTCAAACAAATGGAGCTGCAACAAATTACATTAATACAATTGTAAACTCAAAATCAATTACAGAAGCTATTTCACGTGTTGCTGCAATGAGTGAAATCGTATCTGCAAACAACAAAATGTTGGAACAACAAAAAGCAGATAAAAAAGCTATTTCTGAAAAACAAGTAGCAAACAATGATGCAATTAATACAGTTATTGCAAATCAGCAAAAACTAGCTGATGATGCTCAATCATTAACTACAAAACAAGCTGAGTTGAAAGCTGCAGAATTGAATCTTGCTGCTGAAAAGGCTACTGCAGAGGATGAAAAAGCAAGTTTACTTGAGAAAAAAGCAGAAGCAGAAGCAGAAGCTAAAGCAGCTGCAGAAGCAGAAGCAGCTTACAAAGCTAAACAAGCAAGTCAACAACAAACAGTAGTTGCTTCTGGAAATACAACTTTTACAGCGCAGGTTCAAGCAGTATCTACTACTTCTTCATCATCAAGTTCATCTGAATCTAGTTCGTCTGAATCATCTTCAAGCAGTGCTTCAACAGAATCAACAAGCTACACTCCTGCACCAGTAAAACATCATCCAACATACAGTACTAACGCTTCAAGTTATCCAACTGGTGAGTGTACATGGGGAGCTAAGACATTGGCACCTTGGGCAGGAGACTATTGGGGTAATGGAGCGCAGTGGGCTACAAGTGCAGCTGCAGCAGGATTCCGTACAGGATCTACACCTCAAGTTGGTGCTATTGCATGTTGGAATGATGGTGGATATGGACACGTAGCCGTGGTTACAGCTGTTTCATCATCAACAAGTATCCAAGTATCTGAATCAAACTATGGTGGAAATCGTACAATCGGAAATAAACGTGGATGGTTCAATCCTACTACAACTTCAGAAGGTTTTGTAACATATATCTATCCAAACTAATGAATGAAACAAAGAGGCTCGATTTGAGTCTCTTTTATGATTTATATAGTTACCTGCTTTAAAAATCTATTAAAATGGCTTGAAAATATTGAAAAAGTATGGTAAAATGAAACTTGTCGTGTGAACGATAATACTCATTCTTGATGAATTGTGAAACAGTTGCCCTTGGGTCGTTTTGCGAGTTGAAGTCAAGAAGAGGAAAAAAACAAAAAGGAGAAATACTCATGGCAGTAATTTCAATGAAACAACTTCTTGAGGCTGGTGTACACTTTGGTCACCAAACTCGTCGCTGGAACCCTAAGATGGCTAAGTACATCTTCACTGAGCGTAACGGAATCCACGTTATCGACTTACAACAAACTGTAAAATACGCTGACCAAGCTTACGATTTCATGCGTGATGCAGCAGCTAATGATGCAGTTGTATTGTTCGTTGGTACTAAGAAACAAGCAGCTGATGCAGTTGCTGAAGAAGCAGTACGTTCAGGTCAATACTTCATCAACCACCGTTGGTTGGGTGGAACTCTTACAAACTGGGGAACAATCCAAAAACGTATCGCTCGTTTGAAAGAAATCAAACGCATGGAAGAAGATGGGACTTTCGAAGTTCTTCCTAAGAAAGAAGTTGCACTTCTTAACAAACAACGTGCACGTCTTGAAAAATTCTTGGGTGGTATCGAAGATATGCCTCGTATTCCAGACGTAATGTACGTAGTTGACCCACATAAAGAGCAAATCGCTGTTAAAGAAGCTAAAAAATTGGGAATCCCAGTTGTAGCGATGGTTGACACAAATACAGATCCAGATGATATCGATGTAATCATCCCAGCTAACGATGACGCTATCCGCGCTGTTAAATTGATCACAGCTAAATTGGCTGACGCTATCATCGAAGGACGTCAAGGTGAAGATGCAGCAGCAGTTGAAGCAGAATTTGCAGCTTCAGAAGCTCAAGCAGATTCAATCGAAGAAATCGTTGAAGTTGTAGAAGGCGACAACGCTTAATTTATATAAATAGTAATTACCTAGGAGGGCGGGGCTTAGCCCGGCTCTCCTATTTTTAAAAAATATAGGAGAATCAAAATGGCAGAAATTACAGCTAAACTTGTAAAAGAGTTGCGTGAAAAATCTGGTGCCGGTGTTATGGACGCTAAAAAAGCGCTTGTAGAAACAGACGGTGACATCGAAAAAGCGATTGAATTGCTTCGTGAAAAAGGTATGGCTAAGGCAGCTAAGAAAGCTGACCGTGTTGCTGCAGAAGGTTTGACTGGTGTTTATGTTAACGGTAATGTTGCAGCAGTTATTGAAGTAAACGCTGAAACTGACTTCGTTGCGAAAAACGCTCAATTCGTTGAATTGGTAAATACTACAGCTAAAGTTATTGCTGAAGGAAAACCTGCTAATAATGAAGAAGCACTTGCTTTGACAATGCCTTCAGGTGAAACTCTTGAAGCTGCATACGTATCTGCAACAGCAACTATCGGAGAAAAAATCTCATTCCGTCGCTTTGCATTGATTGAAAAAACAGACGCACAACACTTTGGAGCATACCAACATAACGGTGGACGTATCGGTGTTATTTCAGTTGTTGAAGGTGGAGACGAAGCACTTGCTAAACAATTGTCAATGCACATCGCAGCGATGAAACCAACAGTTCTTTCTTACAAAGAATTGGATGAACAATTCGTTAAAGATGAGTTGGCACAATTGAACCACGTTATCGACCAAGATAACGAAAGCCGTGCAATGGTTAACAAACCAGCTCTTCCACACTTGAAGTATGGATCAAAAGCACAATTGACTGATGAAGTGATTGCTCAAGCTGAAACTGACATCAAAGCTGAGTTGGCTGCAGAAGGTAAACCAGAAAAAATCTGGGACAAAATCATCCCAGGTAAAATGGATCGCTTCATGCTTGACAACACTAAAGTTGACCAAGCTTACACACTTCTTGCACAAGTATACATCATGGATGACAGCAAGACAGTTGAAGCATACCTTGAATCAGTTAATGCTTCAGTAGTTGAGTTCGCTCGCTTTGAAGTTGGTGAAGGTATCGAAAAAGCTGCAAATGACTTCGAAGCTGAAGTTGCAGCTACAATGGCAGCAGCCTTGAATAACTAATAATAAAAAGGAAGCCAAATTGCTTCCTTTTTTCTATGCAGTCGATCTTTATAGGGAGATGTTCCTACTTTTAAGGTATAAATAAAAAGCCCTATAATAAGGGCTAAGTGTATTTAGGAGACTACACTTCAAATTCATAGAGTGCTGTAGACAAATAACGTTCGCCGTTATCTGGTGCTAGAGCAAGGACTTTCTTACCTGTACCTAATTTCTTGGCAACTTCAATTGCTCCGTAGATAGCTGCAGCTGAAGAAATCCCTACAAGGAATCCTTCTTTTCCACCAATCTCACGGCCAAGTGCGAGAGCATCGTCTGATGTTACACGAACGATACCATCATAAGCCTTTGTATCCAATGTATCAGGAATAAATCCAGCTGAGATACCTTGAATTTTGTGAGGGCCAGGTTTTTCACCAGATAGAATAGCAGATTCGTCTGCCTCTACTGCAAAAACTTGAATGCTTGAATTTGCTGTTTTGAGTGCATGAGAAACACCAGAAATTGTTCCACCAGTACCGACTCCAGCAACAAAGGCATCTAGTCCATCTTTACCGAAAGCAGCTAGTATTTCAGCTCCTGTTGTTCTTTCGTGTACTTCTGGATTAGCTGGATTGTCAAATTGAAGAGGAAGGAAACCATCACGTTCAGCAGCGATTTCTTGAGCTTTAGCAATAGCGCCTTTCATTCCCTCACTACCAGGAGTTAGGACGAGTTCAGCACCATAAGCTTGGATAATCTTACGTCGTTCTACACTCATAGTTTCAGGCATAACGATGACGACTTTATACCCTTTAGCAGCACCTACCCATGAAAGTCCAATACCAGTGTTTCCACTTGTTGCTTCAACAATTGTAGAACCTGGTTTCAGAATACCATCTTGTTCAGCTTTTTCAATCATGCTAAGAGCAATACGATCTTTTACAGAAGAACCAGGGTTGAATGCTTCAAGCTTTACATAGACGTCCGCAGCCCCTTCTGGCACAATGTTGTTGAGTTTAACAATCGGAGTTTGACCGATTAGTTCAGTAATGTTGTTATAAATAGACATATGAATACCTCTTTGTATAAGATATCTCTAGTATAACGCTATCTATACCATTTGTAAAATATAGAAATCCTATCGAAGTGATAGGATTTTTTTATATCACAGGTCTAAGCCATTAATTTTCAAGCGATTGTGATAAGCTAATTCTAGTAAATAGGTGTAAAGGAGAACGCTATCCGTTTTCTTTTTGTTCTAGTAGGTCTTGGCAAGCATCTTTTTATGTTGCTAATTAAAGTAGCGGTGAAAATATCAGTGAAACACTGTATTATCTATTATTTACACTAAGTTTACAGGAACTTCAACTTCTCGTAAATCTTGATCAGTTAAGGTAACTCTTCCATTAAAAAACTCCACAAGTGCAGCTTTAATAGTTTCTTTGTCTTCTTTATCAACATAAATCATCGTATCGACTTGATCTGTAAAATTTGTATCTAGCTCAATGAGGTTATGTTCTTTAAGGAAGTTACTGTACTCTTGGTACTGAGCGTAAGACATTTGAATAGCAATGCCAGCCTGTTCTTTTATTTCAATGATGCCAATTTCTTTGACAGCTAAGGCAACACTGCCAGCGTAAGCACGAATCAATCCTCCAGCGCCTAGTTTAATGCCACCAAAGTAGCGTGTCACTACCACACAGACATTAGTAAGATTGTGATTTTCTAGTACCCCAAGCATGGGAACGCCAGCAGTTCCACTGGGCTCACCATCATCACTTGTACGTTTGATTTCACTACGTTCCCCAATAATGAAGGCAGAGCAGTTATGAGTAGCTTTGTAGTGCTCTTTCTTGATGGCAGTAATGAAGTCACGAGCCTCTTCTTCGCTATAAACACGCTTGGCATGACAGATAAAGCGGGATTTTTTGATTTCTTCTTGGACTTGTCCGTCCTCTTTAATTGTTCTAAATTCCATGATTTAATTGTACTAAAAAATCATCTAAAGCGCTAGGTTTTTACGAATAAAGAAGTATGAAAGTAAATCCAAATTATCTCGGTCGTTTGTTTACGGAGAATGAATTAACAGAAGAGGAACGTCAGTTGGCAGAGAAACTTCCAGCAATGAGAAAGGAGAAAGGGAAACTTTTCTGTCAACGTTGTGATAGTGCTGTTTTAGATGAATGGTATTTGCCCATCGGTGCTTACTATTGTAGGGAGTGTTTACTGATGAAGCGAGTCAGGAGTGATCAAGCTTTATACTATTTTCTGCAGGAGGATTTTCCGAATCAAGATGTTCTTAAATGGCGTGGTCAATTAACTCCTTTTCAAGAGAAGGTATCAGAGGGACTGATTCGAGCAGTAGACAAGCAGGAGCCAACCTTAGTTCATGCGGTAACAGGAGCTGGAAAGACAGAAATGATTTATCAAGTAGTAGCTAAAGTGATTAATGCGGGTGGTGCAGTATGCTTGGCTAGTCCTCGCATAGATGTTTGTTTGGAGCTGTACAAGCGCCTGCAAGATGATTTTGCTTGCGAGATATCTTTACTACACGGAGAATCAGAGCCGTATTTTCGAACACCACTAGTTGTTGCAACGACCCATCAGTTATTGAAGTTTTATCAAGCTTTTGATTTGCTGATAGTGGATGAAGTAGATGCCTTTCCTTATGTTGACAATTCCACGCTTTACCATGCTGTCAAGAATAGTGTAAAGGAGAATGGCTTGAGAATCTTTTTAACAGCAACTTCTACAGATGAGTTAGATAGGAAGGTTCGCATCGGAGAATTAAAACGATTGAGTTTACCAAGACGATTTCATGGAAATCCTTTGATTATTCCTAAACCTGTCTGGTTATCAGATTTTAATCACTGTTTAGAGAAAAGTCGGTTGTCACCAAAGCTAAAGTCTTATATTGAGAAGCAGAGAAAGACAGCTTATCCGTTACTCATTTTTGCTTCAGAAATTAAGAAAGGGGAGCAATTAAAAGAAGTCTTACAGAAGGAATTTCCGCATGAGAAAATTGGTTTTGTGTCTTCAGTTACGGAAGATCGATTAGAGCAGGTACAAGCTTTTCGAGATGGAGAACTGACAATACTTATCAGTACGACAATCTTGGAGCGTGGAGTTACCTTCCCTTGTGTAGATGTTTTTGTAGTAGAAACCAACCATCGTCTGTTTACCAAATCTAGTTTGATTCAGATTGGTGGACGAGTTGGACGAAGCATGGATAGACCGACAGGAGATTTGCTTTTTTTCCATGACGGGTTAAATACTTCAATCAAAAAGGCAATTAAGGAAATTCAACAGATGAATAAGGAGGCGGGTCTATGAAGTGTTTATTATGTGGGCAGACTATGAAGGCTGTTTTAACTTTCAGTAGTCTTTTACTTCTGAAGAATGATGCCTCCTGTCTTTGTTTAGATTGTGATTCTACTTTTGAGAGGATTGGAGAAGAGAACTGCCCAAACTGTATGAAAACAGATTTGTCAATGAAGTGTCAAGACTGTCAACTTTGGTGTAAAGAAGGAGTTGAGGTCAGTCATAGAGCGATTTTTATTTACAATCAAGCTATGAAGGATTTTTTCAGTCGGTATAAGTTTGATGGAGACTTCCTTTTAAGAAAAGTTTTTGCTTCAGTTTTAAGTGAGGAGTTAAAAAAGTACAAAGAGTATCAATTTGTTGTAATTCCCCTAAGTCCTGAAAGATTGCTCGAGAGGGGATTTAACCAGGTTGAAGGTTTAGTTGAAGCAGCAGGGTTTGCGTATCTGGATTTATTAGAAAAGAGAGAAGAGCGAGCTAGTTCTTCTAAAAGTCGCTCAGAGCGTTTGGAGACAGAATTTCCTTTCTTTATTAAAAGTGGAGTCACTATTCCTAAAAAAATCCTACTTATAGATGATATTTACACTACTGGAACAACTATAAATCGTGTGAAGAAGCTGTTGGAAGAAGCGGGTGCTGAGGATGTAAAAACATTTTCCCTTGTAAGATGAGGAAAAAATTTGCAAAAATAAAATGAAAGCGTTATAATGAAATCAGAAAAACAAAAATGTTTAGAAAGAAGGTACTCATATGATTAAATATAGTATCCGTGGTGAAAACCTAGAAGTAACAGAAGCAATTCGTGATTATGTAGTTTCTAAACTCGAAAAGATCGAAAAGTATTTTCAAGCTGAACAAGAGTTGGATGCTCGAGTCAACTTGAAGGTATATCGTGAAAAAACGGCTAAAGTGGAGGTGACGATTCCGCTTGGCTCAATTACTCTTCGTGCAGAAGATGTGTCTCAAGATATGTATGGTTCAATTGACCTTGTAACCGATAAAATTGAACGTCAGATTCGTAAAAATAAAACAAAAATCGAGCGTAAAAATAAAAACAAGGTAGCAACTAGTCAATTATTTACAGATGCTTTGGTGGAAGATACAAATGTTGCCCAATCCAGAGTTGTTCGTTCAAAACAAATTGATTTAAAACCAATGGATTTGGAAGAAGCTATTCTACAGATGGATTTGTTGGGACATGATTTCTTTATCTATGTGGATGTTGAAGATCAGACAACCAATGTGATTTATCGTCGTGAAGATGGCGAGATTGGCTTGTTAGAAGTTAAAGAATCTTAATTTCAATATGTGTAAAGGAAGGTTTACTGAATTGTAAACCTCCTTTTTCTTATAATTGATAGAATTACTGATTACACTTTTAAAAAGTCGCTTTTTGGTGGTTATTATGGTATAATGGGTGCCAAGAGGTTTGGAATGAAAAAATTTTATGTAAGTCCTATTTTCCCCTTAATATTAGGAATAGTGGCGTTCGGAGTGCTATCTGTGCAACTTGTTTTTGTAACGAATACACTGGTAACGCTATTTCTTTTGCTACTTATTTTGGGTTCATATATTTTACTATTTATCCATCAGAGAGACTACTACTCAAAGAGTGAAGTAGAACAAATCCAGTATGTAAACCACCAAGCTGAAGATAGTTTGACAACCTTGTTAGAACAGATGCCTGTCGGAGTTATTAAACTAGACTTATCGTCAGGTGAAGTTGAATGGTTCAATCCTTACGCTGAATTGATTTTGACTAATGAAGTGGGCGAGATTGATGTTGCATTAATTCAAACAATTATAAAGGCTTCTGTGGGGAATCCAGGTTCTTATGCTACCTTGGGTGAGATCCGTTATTCGGTTCATATGGACAAGGTATCTGGAGTTCTTTATTTCTTTGATGTGTCTGGAGAATACGAAGCGACTGTTGAGTTAGTAACGAGTCGACCTGTGATTGGGATCGTTTCCGTTGACAACTATGATGATTTAGAAGATGAAACATCGGAGTCTGATATCAGTCATATCAATAGTTTTGTAGCCAATTTTGTTTCAGAATTTGCTGGGAAGCATGCCATGTTCTCCCGTCGAGTGAGTATGGACCGTTTCTATCTCTTTACGGACTACACGGTACTTGAGGGATTGATGAATGATAAATTTTCTGTTATCGATGCTTTCAGAGAAGAGTCAAAACAGAGACAGTTGCCTTTGACCTTAAGTATGGGCTTTTCTTATGGTGATGGAAATCATGATGAGATAGGTAAAGTTGCATTACTCAACTTGAACTTGGCTGAAGTGCGTGGTGGAGACCAGGTGGTTGTCAAGGAGAACGACGAAACGAAAAATCCAGTTTATTTTGGTGGTGGGTCTGCTGCGTCAATCAAGCGTACACGAACACGTACGCGCGCTATGATGACGGCTATTTCAGATAAAATTAGAAGTGTAGATCAGGTTTTTGTAGTTGGTCATAAAAACCTTGATATGGATGCTTTGGGTTCTGCTGTAGGTATGAAGTTATTTGCTAGTAATGTAACAGAAAATAGTTATGCTCTTTATGATGAAAATCAAATGTCACCAGATATTGAACGAGCTGTTGCATTCTTAGAAAAAGAAGGAGTTACGAAGTTGTTGTCTGTTAAGGATGCAATGGGGATGGTGACCAATCGTTCTTTGTTGATTCTTGTAGACCATTCAAAGACAGCTTTAACTTTATCAAAAGATTTTTATGATTTGTTTACCCAAACTATTGTTATTGACCACCATCGAAGGGATCAGGATTTCCCAGACAATGCAGTTATCACTTATATCGAAAGTGGTGCAAGCAGTGCCAGTGAGTTGGTAACGGAATTGATTCAGTTCCAGAATTCTAAGAAAAATCGTTTGAGTCGTATGCAAGCAAGTGTTTTAATGGCTGGTATGATGTTGGATACTAAAAATTTCACCTCACGAGTGACTAGTCGGACATTTGATGTTGCTAGCTATCTCAGAACGCGCGGAAGCGATAGTATTGCTATCCAGGAAATCGCTGCGACGGATTTTGAAGAATATCGTGAGGTCAATGAACTGATTTTACAGGGACGTAAATTAGGTTCAGATGTACTGATAGCAGAGGCTAAGGACTCGAAATGCTATGATACAGTTGTTATTAGTAAGGCAGCAGATGCCATGTTAGCTATGTCGGGCATTGAAGCGAGTTTTGTTCTTGCGAAGAATACACAAGGATTTATCTCTATCTCAGCTCGCAGTCGTAGTAAACTGAATGTACAACGGATCATGGAAGAGCTGGGAGGTGGAGGCCACTTTAATTTGGCAGCAGCTCAAATTAAGGATTTAACCTTGTCAGAAGCAGGTGAAAAACTGACAGAAATTGTATTAAATGAAATAAAGGAAAAGGAGAAAGAAGAATGAAAGTAATCTTTTTAGCAGATGTTAAAGGAAAAGGTAAAAAAGGTGAAATTAAGGAAGTACCAACAGGGTATGCACAAAACTTTCTTATCAAAAAGAATTTAGCAAAAGAAGCAACTGCTCAAGCTGTAGGTGAACTTCGTGGTAAACAAAAATCAGAAGAGAAAGCTCACGCTGAGATGATTGCAGAAGCAAAAGCAATTAAAGACCAACTAGAAGCAGAAGAAACGGTTGTAGAATTTGTTGAAAAAGTTGGTCCAGATGGTCGTACCTTTGGTTCCATTACCAATAAGAAAATTGCAGAAGAATTGCAAAAGCAATTTGGAATTAAGATTGATAAGCGTCATATTCAAGTACAAGCTCCGATTCGAGCAGTTGGTTTGATCGATGTACCAGTGAAAATCTATCAAGATATCACAGGTGTGATCAATCTTCGTGTGAAAGAAGGGTAAATTTACACTTTCTTGACAAGATTGTAAAAGGAAGGGAAGTCTGATGGCAGAAGTAGAAGAGTTACGAGTACAACCTCAAGATATCTTAGCTGAGCAATCCGTTTTAGGGGCTATCTTTATTGACGAGAGTAAGCTTGTTTTTGTGCGAGAATATATTGAGTCTCGGGACTTTTTTAAGTATGCCCATCGTTTGATTTTCCAAGCTATGGTCGATTTATCCGATCGTGGCGATGCTATAGATGCAACAACGGTTCGTACCATTCTTGATAATCAAGGTGATTTACAGAATATTGGTGGCTTGTCTTACCTGGTTGAGATTGTCAATTCTGTGCCAACTTCTGCTAATGCGGAGTATTATGCTAAGATTGTTGCAGAGAAGGCCATGCTACGTCGATTAATCTCCAAGTTGACAGAGTCTGTCAATCAAGCTTACGAGGCTTCGCAACCAGCTGATGAAATCATTGCTCAGGCAGAAAAAGGCCTGATTGATGTCAGCGAAAATGCTAATCGAAGTGGATTTAAGAACATTCGAGATGTGTTGAATATCAACTTTGGAAATCTGGAAACTCGCTCGCAACAAACGACCGATATTACAGGTATTGCGACAGGCTATCGTGACTTGGATCATATGACGACTGGACTTCATGAGGAGGAGTTGATTATCCTAGCAGCCCGTCCAGCGGTTGGTAAGACAGCCTTTGCATTGAATATTGCTCAGAATATTGGGACTAAGTTGGACAAAACGGTTGCTATTTTTTCACTCGAAATGGGTGCGGAAAGTCTAGTGGACCGTATGTTGGCGGCAGAAGGCTTGGTGGAATCGCATTCTATCCGTACGGGTCAATTGACTGATGAGGAGTGGCAAAAATATACCATTGCTCAAGGGAACCTAGCTAATGCAAGTATCTATATCGATGATACGCCAGGGATTCGGATTACAGAGATTCGTTCTCGTTCTCGTAAACTGGCTCAAGAAACTGGAAATCTTGGTTTGATTTTAATAGACTATTTGCAGCTTATCACGGGAACTGGTCGGGAAAATCGTCAACAAGAGGTTTCAGAAATTTCACGTCAGTTGAAAATTTTAGCTAAGGAACTGAAGGTTCCAGTAATCGCTCTAAGTCAGCTTTCTCGTGGTGTAGAACAACGCCAGGATAAGAGACCGGTCTTGTCTGATATTCGTGAATCTGGTTCTATTGAGCAGGACGCTGATATCGTAGCCTTTCTTTATCGCGACGACTACTATGAGCGTGGTGGTGAAGAAGAGGAAGGCATACCAAACAATAAGGTAGAAGTTATTATAGAGAAAAACCGTAGTGGAGCTCGTGGAACGGTGGAATTAATTTTCCAAAAAGAATACAATAAATTTTCAAGTATCTCAAAGAGGGAGGCATAAGATGTCAGATGCATTTACAGATGTAGCCAAGATGAAAAAAATCAAAGAAGAAATCAAGGCACATGAGGGTCAAGTCGTAGAAATGACTTTGGAGAATGGTCGTAAGCGCCAAAAAAATAGATTGGGTAAGCTAATTGAGGTTTATCCATCCCTATTTATCGTTGAATTTGGAAACGTTGAAGGAGATAAACAAGCTAATGTTTACGTTGAATCCTTTACTTACTCAGATATCCTTACAGAAAAGAATTTGATTCATTATCTTGACTAAAGTGAGAAATTTTCTCACTTTTTCTTTTTTTCTCCGAATAGTTTAAGTGAAGGTAATCTTCGATTTATATTATTTTTCAAGGAGGAAGAATGAAAATTTCACCATTTAAAGTAGCAGAGACAAGATTTTCTTTCAGAAAATCAGCTAAAAAGGTTGTTCCCTTTTTAGTAGTAGGATTGATGTTAGCAGCGGGTAATAGTGTATATGCCTATTCCGGAGGAAATGGATCGATTGCGCGTGGGGATGATTATCCTGCTCATTATAAAAATGGAAGCCAGGAGATTGATAAGTGGCGCATGTATTCTCGTCAATGTACTTCTTTTGCAGCCTTTCGTCTGAGTAATGTTAATGGTTTTGAGATTCCAGCTGCTTATGGGAATGCGAATGAATGGGGCTATCGTGCTCGTCGTGAAGGCTATCGTGTAGATAATAGACCAGCGATTGGATCCATTGCTTGGTCGACTGCAGGAACTTATGGTCATGTTGCTTGGGTGTCAAATGTAATAGGAGATGAGATTGAGATTGAAGAATACAACTATGGAATAAGGGAATCTTACAATAAGCGCGTCGTGAAGGCGAATACTATGACTGGTTTTATTCATTTTAAAGATTTAGCTGGTGGCAGTGTTGGGAATAGTCAATCCTCAGTTTCAACAGGAGGAACACATTATTTTAAGACTAAGGCTGCTATCAAAAATCAGCCTCTAGCTAGCGCAACTGCGATTGATTACTATTATCCTGGGGAGAATGTTCATTATGATCAAATTCTCGAAAAAGATGGGTACAAGTGGTTGAGTTATATGGCTTATAACGGAAGTCGTCGCTATATCCAGCTAGAGGGAGTAAGCTCTTCACAGAATTATCAGAATCAATCAGGAAATAGCTCTAACTATGGATCCAATAACAGTTCAACTGTCGGTTGGAAGAAAATAAATGGTAGTTGGTATCATTTTAAATCAAATGGGTCTAAATCAACAGGCTGGCTGAAAGATGGTTCTAGCTGGTATTATTTGAAATCATCTGGTGAAATGCAGACAGGCTGGTTAAAGGAGAATGGCTCGTGGTATTATCTGGATAGTTCAGGGGCAATGAAAACAGGCTGGTATCAAGTTTCTGGTAAGTGGTATTACTCTTACTCTTCGGGCGCCTTAGCCGTCAATACGACGGTGGATGGCTACAGAGTAAATAGTGATGGAGAACGAGTATAGAAAATTGGAGTAGGAAAATTTTCCTACTCTTTTCTGTAAGCAGTTTCCTTGACATTTTTTTTATTTTGCGCTATCATATGTCCATATAATATATGGGAGTCTGTGTACAGTCTGAGAGGAAGTGTTAAACTTCGACCGCACCTGATCTGGGTAATGCCAGCGTAGGGAACGATACTTAGTCTAATCTTGACCTTTTCCATATATGGCAAAGGTTTTTCTTTTTATCAAAGGAAAACGAGAAGAGGAGGTTGTTATGAAAGCAAGCATTGCCTTGCAAGTTTTACCCTTATCACAGGGGATTGATCGGATTGCTGTTATCGATCAAGTCATTGCTTATCTGCAAGCTCAAGAAGTGACCATGGTGGTGACACCATTTGAAACGGTCTTGGAAGGGGAGTTTGATGAGCTTATGCGCATTCTCAAAGAAGCGTTAGAGGTGGCAGGGCAGGAGGCAGACAATGTCTTTGCCAATGTCAAAATAAATGTAGGAGAGATTTTAAGTATTGATGAGAAACTTGAAAAGTATACTGAGACGACACATTAGTCTATTGGGTTTTCTGGGAGTCTTGTCAATCTGGCAGCTAGCAGGTTTTCTTAAACTTCTCCCCAAGTTTATCCTGCCGACACCTCTTGAAATCCTCCAGTCTTTTGTGCGTGATAGAGAATTTCTCTGGCACCATAGCTGGGCGACCTTGAGAGTGGCTTTGCTGGGGTTGGTTCTGGGAGTTTTGATTGCCTGTCTCATGGCTGTGCTTATGGATAGTTTGACTTGGCTTAATGATTTGATTTACCCTATGATGGTGGTTGTTCAGACCATTCCGACCATTGCCATAGCTCCTATTCTGGTCTTGTGGCTAGGTTATGGGATTTTGCCCAAGATTGTCTTGATTATCTTAACGACAACCTTCCCCATCATCGTCAGCATTTTGGACGGTTTTAGGCATTGTGACAAGGATATGCTGACCTTGTTTAGTCTGATGCGGGCCAAACCTTGGCAAATTCTGTGGCATTTTAAAATCCCAGTCAGTCTGCCTTACTTTTATGCAGGTCTGAGGGTCAGTGTCTCCTACGCCTTTATCACAACAGTGGTATCTGAGTGGTTGGGAGGCTTTGAGGGCCTTGGTGTTTATATGATTCAGTCCAAGAAACTGTTTCAGTATGATACCATGTTCGCTATTATTATTCTGGTATCGATTATCAGTCTTCTAGGTATGAAGCTGGTTGATGTCAGTGAAAAATATGTTATTAAATGGAAACGTTCGTAGAATTAGAATGTTTCTGAAAAAGAAAAGAGGAAATCAAAATGAAAAAAACATGGAAAGTGTTTTTAACTGTTTTAACAGCTCTTGTAGCTGTTGTACTTGTAGCTTGTGGTCAAGGAACTGCTTCCAAGGACAACAAAGAGGCAGAACTCAAGAAGATTGACTTTATCCTAGACTGGACACCAAATACCAACCACACAGGGCTTTATGTTGCTAAGGAAAAAGGTTATTTCAAAGAAGCTGGAGTGGATGTTGACTTGAAATTACCACCAGAAGAAAGTTCTTCTGATTTGGTTATTAACGGTAAGGCACCATTTGCAGTTTATTTCCAAGACTACATGGCTAAAAAATTGGAAAAAGGAGCAGGAATTACTGCCGTTGCAGCTATTGTTGAGCACAATACATCAGGAATCATCTCTCGTAAATCTGACAATGTAGCTAGTCCAAAGGACTTGGTTGGTAAGAAATACGGAACTTGGAATGATCCAACTGAACTTGCTATGTTGAAGACCTTGGTAGAATCACAAGGTGGAGACTTTGAGAAGGTCGAAAAAGTACCAAACAACGATTCAAACTCAATCACACCGATTGCCAATGGAGTTTTTGACACTGCTTGGATTTACTACGGTTGGGATGGTATCCTTGCAAAATCTCAAGGAGTAGAGGCTAACTTCATGTACTTGAAAGACTACGTCAAGGAGTTTGACTACTACTCACCAGTTATCATCGCAAACAACGACTATTTGAAAGACAATAAAGAAGAAGCTCGTAAAGTCATCCAAGCTATCAAAAAAGGCTACCAATATGCCATGGAGCATCCAGAGGAAGCAGCAGATATCCTCATTAAGAATGCGCCTGAACTCAAGGAAAAACGTGACTTTGTCATCGAATCTCAAAAATACTTGTCAAAAGAATACGCAAGCGACAAGGAAAAATGGGGGCAATTTGACGCAGCTCGCTGGAATGCCTTCTACAAATGGGATAAAGAAAATGGTATCCTAAAAGAAGACTTGACAGACAAAGGCTTTACCAATGAATTTGTGAAATAATGACAGAAATTAGACTAGAACACGTCAGTTATGCCTACGGACAAGATAGAATTTTAGAAGACATCAACCTGCAGGTGACTTCAGGTGAAGTGGTTTCTATCCTAGGCCCAAGTGGTGTTGGGAAAACCACCCTCTTTAACCTAATCGCTGGGATTTTAGAAGTTCAGTCAGGGAGAATTGTCCTTGATGGGGAGGAGAATCCTAAGGGGCGCGTGAGTTATATGTTGCAAAAGGATCTCCTCTTGGAGCATAAGACAGTCCTTGGCAATATCATCCTGCCCCTCTTGATTCAAAAGGTTGATAAGGCAGAAGCCATTGCTCGAGCGGATGAAATCCTTGCGACCTTCCAGTTGACAGCTGTAAGAGATAAATACCCTCATGAACTCAGTGGTGGGATGCGCCAGCGTGTAGCCTTACTCCGAACCTATCTTTTCGGGCACAAGCTCTTTCTCTTAGATGAAGCCTTTAGCGCCTTGGATGAGATGACCAAGATGGAACTCCACGCTTGGTACCTTGAGATTCACAAGCAGTTGCAGCTAACAACCTTGATCATCACGCATAGTATCGAGGAGGCCCTCAGTCTCAGCGACCGCATCTATATCTTGAAAAATCGCCCTGGGCAGATTGTTTCAGAAATTAAACTAGATTGGTCTGAAGATGAGGACAAGGAAGTCCAAAAGATTGCCTATAAACGTCAAATCTTGGCAGAATTAGGCTTAGATAAGTAGAAAAATAGGGAGTTGGTGAAGATTATCCTTTACCAGCGCCCTTTTTCTTTTAAAAATGAGAAAATTTCGGTATAATAGTCAAAGATAGTCAAGGTTTAAAGAGAGAGGTGGGTTTGTAATGAGATTTAAAAATACATCGGATCATATTGAGGCCTACATCAAGGCGATTTTAGATCAATCTGGAATTGTAGAATTGCAACGGAGTCAGTTGGCAGATACTTTTCAGGTTGTTCCCAGTCAGATTAACTACGTGATCAAGACACGCTTTACGGAAAGTAGAGGATACTTGGTTGAAAGTAAGCGTGGTGGAGGAGGCTACATTCGTATAGGACGGATTGAGTTTTCTAGTCATCATGAAATGCTCAGGGAGCTGCTTTACTCAATTGGTGAGCGGGTCAGTCAAGAAATTTATGAGGATATTCTACAGCTTTTGGTTGAGCAGGAATTGATGACCAAGCAGGAGATGAATTTGCTGGTAGCAGTAGCTTTGGATCGCGTTCTAGGAGAAGAAGCTCCTGTTGTTCGTGCCAATATGCTACGACAGGTCATACAAGAGGTAGATAGAAAAGGGAAGTAAGATGAACTATTCAAAAGCATTGAATGAATGTATCGAAAGTGCCTACATGGTGGCTGGCCATTTTGGATCTCGTTATCTAGAGTCTTGGCACTTGTTGATTGCCATGTCCAATCACAGTTATAGTGTGGCAGGGGCAACTTTAAATGATTATCCATATGAGATGGACCGTTTAGAAGAAGTCGCTTTGGAACTGACTGAAACGGACTATAGCCAGGATGAAACCTTTACGGAATTGCCGTTCTCCCATCGTTTGCAGGTTCTTTTTGATGAAGCAGAGTATGTAGCGTCAGTGGTCCATGCTAAGGTGCTAGGGACAGAGCACCTCCTTTATGCGATTTTGCATGATGGCAATGCCTTGGCGACTCGTATCTTGGAAAGGGCTGGTTTTTCTTATGAAGACAAGAAAGATCAGGTCAAGATTGCTGCCCTACGTCGAAATCTAGAAGAACGTGCAGGCTGGACTCGTGAAGACCTCAAGGCTCTACGCCAACGCCATCGTACAGTAGCTGACAAGCAAAATTCTATGGCCAATATGATGGGCATGCCGCAGACTCCGAGCGGAGGTCTCGAGGACTATACGCATGATTTGACAGAGCAAGCGCGTTCTGGCAAGTTAGAACCAGTCATCGGTCGGGACAAGGAAATCTCGCGTATGATTCAAATCTTGAGCCGGAAGACTAAGAACAATCCTGTCTTGGTTGGGGATGCTGGTGTCGGGAAAACAGCTCTGGCGCTTGGTCTTGCTCAGCGTATTGCCAGTGGTGATGTGCCTGCGGAAATGGCTAAGATGCGCGTGTTAGAGCTTGATTTGATGAATGTTGTTGCAGGGACACGCTTCCGTGGTGACTTCGAAGAACGCATGAATAATATCATTAAGGATATTGAAGAAGATGGCCAAGTGATTCTCTTTATCGACGAACTTCATACTATCATGGGTTCTGGTAGTGGAATTGACTCAACTCTGGATGCGGCCAATATCTTGAAGCCAGCCTTGGCGCGTGGAGCCTTGAGAACAGTTGGTGCGACCACTCAGGAAGAATATCAAAAACACATCGAAAAAGATGCGGCCCTTTCTCGTCGTTTCGCCAAAGTGACGATTGAAGAGCCAAGTGTGGCCGACAGTATGGCCATTTTGCAAGGCTTGAAGGCGACTTATGAGAAACATCATCGTGTGCAAATCACAGATGAAGCGGTTGAAACAGCCGTCAAGATGGCTCATCGTTACTTGACTAGTCGTCATTTGCCAGACTCTGCTATTGATCTCTTAGATGAAGCGGCAGCAACAGTGCAAAATAAAACTAAAAATGTAAAAGCAGACGATTCAGGTTTGAGTCCAGCTGACAAAGCCTTGATGGATGGCAAGTGGAAACAGGCAGCTCAGCTAATCGCAAAAGAAGAGGAAGTGCCTGTCTATAAAGACTTGGTGACAGAGTCTGATATTTTGACCACCTTGAGTCGCTTGTCAGGTATTCCAGTCCAAAAACTGACTCAGACTGATGCTAAGAAATACCTAAACTTGGAAGCTGAACTGCACAAACGTGTCATCGGTCAAGATCAAGCTGTTTCAAGTATTAGCCGTGCCATTCGCCGCAATCAGTCAGGGATTCGCAGTCATAAGCGTCCGATTGGTTCCTTTATGTTCTTAGGGCCTACAGGTGTCGGTAAGACCGAATTGGCTAAGGCTCTAGCAGAAGTTCTCTTTGATGACGAATCAGCCCTTATCCGTTTTGATATGAGTGAGTATATGGAGAAATTCGCTGCCAGCCGTCTCAATGGAGCTCCTCCGGGCTATGTAGGTTATGAAGAAGGTGGGGAGTTGACCGAGAAAGTTCGCAACAAACCCTATTCCGTTCTACTTTTTGACGAGGTAGAAAAAGCACACCCAGACATCTTTAATGTCCTCTTGCAAGTCTTGGATGATGGTGTCTTGACCGATAGCAAGGGGCGCAAGGTTGATTTTTCAAATACCATTATCATCATGACTTCAAACCTTGGTGCGACAGCCCTTCGTGATGACAAGACTGTTGGTTTTGGGGCCAAGGACATTCGTTTTGACCAGGAGAATATGGAGAAACGCATGTTTGAAGAGCTGAAAAAAGCTTATAGGCCGGAGTTTATCAACCGTATTGATGAAAAGGTGGTCTTCCATAGCTTATCTAGCGACCATATGCAGGAAGTGGTGAAGATTATGGTCAAACCTTTAGTGGCAAGTTTGGCTGAAAAAGGCATTGACTTGAAATTACAAGCTTCCGCACTGAAATTGTTGGCAAATCAAGGATATGACCCAGAGATGGGAGCTCGTCCACTTCGCAGAACCCTGCAAACAGAAGTGGAAGACAAGTTGGCAGAACTTCTTCTCAAGGGAGAATTAGAGGCAGGCAGCACACTTAAAATTGGTGTTAAAGCAGGCCAGTTAAAATTTGATATTGCATAAAAATGGAGAATCAGGAGTAATCTTGATTCTTTTTTCGCAACGTTTTTATAAAAAATGATAAAAAACTATTGACAAAACAAAAATATAGTTTATAATAAAAACATAGATAATGAAAATATCAAAAAATATAAAAAGGCAATAGGTTTATGAAAAAGAAAACAGCAGTGGTATTTGGAACCTTTGCTCCGCTTCATCAAGGTCATATCGATCTGATCCAGCGAGCGAAGCGACAGTGTGACCGGGTCTGGGTTGTCGTTTCAGGCTATGAGGGAGATAGAGGGGAGCAGGTAGGCTTAACGCTTCAAAAAAGATTTCGCTATATCCGAGAGGCCTTTGGTGATGACGAGTTGACCTCTGTCTGCAAGTTAGACGAGAGCAAGCTTCCCCGTTACCCTATGGGCTGGCAGGAGTGGTTGGACCAAATGTTAGCGGAGATTTCCTATGATGAAACCCAGCAAGAACTAATTTTCTTTGTGGGAGAAGCAGACTACCAGCAAGAATTATCAAATCGTGGCTTTGAGACTGTCTTGCAAGAAAGAAAGTTTGGTATCTCAGCGACTATGATTCGAGAAAATCCAAGCAAATATTGGAAATATATTGCTCAACCCTTCCGACGTCAGTTTACAAAGAAAGTGTTGATTATGGGAAGTGCCAGCAATGGGAAGACCACTCTAGCCAAGGATTTGGCTAGGTATTACGATGCACCAGTCAGCTTGGAATACGCACGTGAGTACCAGATCAAAAACAATGTCCGCGACGATGAATTGACTCCAAAGGATTATTATTATCTCCTGTTGGGGCAGTATGACCAGACCTCTAAGTTAATTGACAGTAATGCCAATAGGGGACTGGTGATAGCTGATACCAACTCCTTAGTAACCAAGGGCTACTATGATTATTACATGGAGACTGAGGACCAAGGGGATTTATCAGGAGAGACTTTTGATAATCTCTTTGCCTCAATCTTAGCTAAGGAAAAATGGGACTTGATTCTCTTTGTGCAGCCTGTCGGCTCCTATGTCAATGACGGATTTAGAGATATGACTATGGCAGAAGACCATATTCGTCATAGTTTTTCCCAGCATTTGGACCAGATGAGGGAGCGCTACTTAGCAAACATTCCACTAGTTTATCTAGCTGAGGATTATCTAGGAAATTATGAAGCAGCAAAAGTGGCTATTGATGCCATTTACCAAACAGATTAGGAGACAATTATGAAAAAACTAACTGAAAAAATCACACAATTTATCGAGAACTTTAAAAACGTCCATGCGGAAGCCCGCAAGATTGGTTTTGCAGGAATCATGAACCTGCTCTGGAAAGATCTCTTTGTCGGCCGTAGCCTCTTCCAATGGTTGTATCTCATCGTCCTGTCAAGTGTTCCTTTGATCTTGGAATTCACGCAAAATACAGAAAGTCATGACTGGATGAGCTTATTTGCCTCTTGGACTGGGATTGTCTGTGTTATCTTGGTAGCAGAAGGGCGTGCAAGCAATTATCTCTTTGGGGCCATTAACTCTGCTATCTATTTAGTTTTGGCCATGAATGCGACTTTTTATGGCGAAGTTTTGACGACCGTTTACTTCTTTGTCATGCAGCCGATTGGCCTCTATGCTTGGCTGTCTAACCGTATCAATGACCAAGGAAAAGTAGAAGAATCTCACTTTGAAGCTAAGAAATTATCTATTTTTGACTGGCTCAAGTACTTAGCCTTGACTGCTATCATTTGGATTGGTATGGGCTTGGCTTACCAAAGTATCCATAGTGCTCGCCCTTTCCGTGATAGTGTTACCGATGCGACCAATGGTGTAGGTCAGCTCTTGATGACACGTCTCTACCGTGAGCAATGGATTTTCTGGATTGCAACCAATCTCTTTAGTATTTACCTCTGGTGGGGTGAAAATATCCACATCCAAGGGATGTACGGGGTTTACACACTCAATAGTCTAGTAGGTTGGTACCAATGGACCAAGGCAGTTCGTAAGGAGGCATAAAATGACGGACACGATGATTCCAGCAGGGATGACGGAAAGAGAATATTTTGAAATTCATGCAAGTCAGGAGGAATTTTTGGATTGGTACTACAAGCAGGAACTTCCTCAATACGAAAAACCAAGTGTGACGGTGGATATGGTAGCCTACTGCTTTGTCGAAGGAAATATCAAGCTCTTATTAATTCGTCGCAAGGCTCACCCTTATCAAAATTGTTTGGCTCTGGTTGGAGGATTTATGGACAAGGGCGAAGATGCTTCACATGCTTGTCAGCGCGAGGTGAAAGAAGAGGTCAACCTCGAACTCCCTTTAGAAAAAATTGAGCAATTGATGACTGTATCGACCCCCGGCCGTGACCCCCGAGGCTGGACAGTGACCATTGCCCACTTGGTTTATTTGCCTAGTCGTGCATTAGAACTGGTTCAAGCAGGAGACGATGCCAAGGATGTCGTTTTCGTAGATGTCGATTTTCAGACAGGCAAGTGCTTCTTAAAGGGAGTAGAGTTGGAGGAGCAAGTCTTCGCTTTTGACCATTATGCTATTATCCAAGAATCCATCAAACGAATCCAAGGCCGTCTCGACTGGAATCCGACCTTCCTTTATCTGCTGGAGGAGGAGTTCACTGTCTACGAAGGGACTGAACTGGTCAATCTTATCAATCCCGGTCGTCCAATCGTCAGCAATAACTTTCTCGTAAAATACGGAGAATATGTAGAAGAAGTCGGACTCAAACGAGTACCTAAAAAGAAACCAAGAAAA
>CAMHZO010000018.1:0-5202 GCA_946190205.1 Streptococcus mitis
GGTCCGTTGGTCAAGGGGTTAAGACACCGCCTTTTCACGGCGGTAACACGGGTTCGAATCCCGTACGGACTATGGTATGTTGCGGATGGAACACTTGATGAAAAAAGTTTAAAAAAGTTTCAAAAAAGTGTTGACAAGCGAAAGCGACTGTGATATACTAATATAGTTGTCACTTGAGAGAAGCGAGTGACAAAGACCTTTGAAAACTGAACAAGACGAACCAATGTGCAGGGCACTACAACTAAGGTTGTAGTACTGAACAATGAAAAAACAATAAATCTGTCAGTGACAGAAATGAGTGAGAACTCAAACTTTTAATGAGAGTTTGATCCTGGCTCAGGACGAACGCTGGCGGCGTGCCTAATACATGCAAGTAGAACGCTGAAGGAGGAGCTTGCTTCTCCGGATGAGTTGCGAACGGGTGAGTAACGCGTAGGTAACCTGCCTGGTAGCGGGGGATAACTATTGGAAACGATAGCTAATACCGCATAAGAGTAGATGTTGCATGACATTTACTTAAAAGGTGCAATTGCATCACTACCAGATGGACCTGCGTTGTATTAGCTAGTTGGTGGGGTAACGGCTCACCAAGGCGACGATACATAGCCGACCTGAGAGGGTGATCGGCCACACTGGGACTGAGACACGGCCCAGACTCCTACGGGAGGCAGCAGTAGGGAATCTTCGGCAATGGACGGAAGTCTGACCGAGCAACGCCGCGTGAGTGAAGAAGGTTTTCGGATCGTAAAGCTCTGTTGTAAGAGAAGAACGAGTGTGAGAGTGGAAAGTTCACACTGTGACGGTATCTTACCAGAAAGGGACGGCTAACTACGTGCCAGCAGCCGCGGTAATACGTAGGTCCCGAGCGTTGTCCGGATTTATTGGGCGTAAAGCGAGCGCAGGCGGTTAGATAAGTCTGAAGTTAAAGGCTGTGGCTTAACCATAGTACGCTTTGGAAACTGTTTAACTTGAGTGCAAGAGGGGAGAGTGGAATTCCATGTGTAGCGGTGAAATGCGTAGATATATGGAGGAACACCGGTGGCGAAAGCGGCTCTCTGGCTTGTAACTGACGCTGAGGCTCGAAAGCGTGGGGAGCAAACAGGATTAGATACCCTGGTAGTCCACGCCGTAAACGATGAGTGCTAGGTGTTAGACCCTTTCCGGGGTTTAGTGCCGCAGCTAACGCATTAAGCACTCCGCCTGGGGAGTACGACCGCAAGGTTGAAACTCAAAGGAATTGACGGGGGCCCGCACAAGCGGTGGAGCATGTGGTTTAATTCGAAGCAACGCGAAGAACCTTACCAGGTCTTGACATCCCTCTGACCGCTCTAGAGATAGAGTTTTCCTTCGGGACAGAGGTGACAGGTGGTGCATGGTTGTCGTCAGCTCGTGTCGTGAGATGTTGGGTTAAGTCCCGCAACGAGCGCAACCCCTATTGTTAGTTGCCATCATTCAGTTGGGCACTCTAGCGAGACTGCCGGTAATAAACCGGAGGAAGGTGGGGATGACGTCAAATCATCATGCCCCTTATGACCTGGGCTACACACGTGCTACAATGGCTGGTACAACGAGTCGCAAGCCGGTGACGGCAAGCTAATCTCTTAAAGCCAGTCTCAGTTCGGATTGTAGGCTGCAACTCGCCTACATGAAGTCGGAATCGCTAGTAATCGCGGATCAGCACGCCGCGGTGAATACGTTCCCGGGCCTTGTACACACCGCCCGTCACACCACGAGAGTTTGTAACACCCGAAGTCGGTGAGGTAACCGTAAGGAGCCAGCCGCCTAAGGTGGGATAGATGATTGGGGTGAAGTCGTAACAAGGTAGCCGTATCGGAAGGTGCGGCTGGATCACCTCCTTTCTAAGGATAAGGAACTGCGCATTGGTCTTGTTTAGTCTTGAGAGGTCTTGTGGGGCCTTAGCTCAGCTGGGAGAGCGCCTGCTTTGCACGCAGGAGGTCAGCGGTTCGATCCCGCTAGGCTCCATTGGTGAGAGATCACCAAGTAATGCACATTGAAAATTGAATATCTATATCAAATAGTAACAAGAAAATAAACCGAAAACGCTGTAGTATTAATAAGAGTTTATGACTGAAAGGTCAGAAAATAAGGTTAAGTTAATAAGGGCGCACGGTGGATGCCTTGGCACTAGGAGCCGAAGAAGGACGTGACAAACGACGATATGCCTTGGGTAGCTGTAAGTGAGCGATGATCCAGGGATTTCCGAATGGGGGAACCCAACAGGTACTACCTGTTACCCGCATCTGTTAAGGATGTGAGGAGGAAGACGCAGTGAACTGAAACATCTAAGTAGCTGCAGGAAGAGAAAGCAAAAGCGATTGCCTTAGTAGCGGCGAGCGAAACGGCAGAAGGGCAAACCGAAGAGTTTACTCTTCGGGGTTGTAGGACTGCAATGTGGACTCAAAGATTATAGAAGAATGATTTGGGAAGATCAGCCAAAGAGAGTAATAGCCTCGTATTTAAAATAGTCTTTGTACCTAGCAGTATCCTGAGTACGGCGGGACACGTGAAATCCCGTCGGAATCTGGGAGGACCATCTCCCAACCCTAAATACTCCCTAGTGACCGATAGTGAACCAGTACCGTGAGGGAAAGGTGAAAAGCACCCCGGGAGGGGAGTGAAATAGAACCTGAAACCGTGTGCCTACAACAAGTTCGAGCCCGTTAATGGGTGAGAGCGTGCCTTTTGTAGAATGAACCGGCGAGTTACGTTATGATGCGAGGTTAAGTTGAAGAGACGGAGCCGTAGGGAAACCGAGTCTGAATAGGGCGAATTAGTATCATGACGTAGACCCGAAACCATGTGACCTACCCATGAGCAGGTTGAAGGTGCGGTAAGACGCACTGGAGGACCGAACCAGGGCACGTTGAAAAGTGCTTGGATGACTTGTGGGTAGCGGAGAAATTCCAAACGAACTTGGAGATAGCTGGTTCTCTCCGAAATAGCTTTAGGGCTAGCGTCGACATTAGAGATTCTTGGAGGTAGAGCACTGTTTGGGTGAGGGGTCCATCCCGGATTACCAATCTCAGATAAACTCCGAATGCCAATGAATTATGGTCGGCAGTCAGACTGCGAGTGCTAAGATCCGTAGTCGAAAGGGAAACAGCCCAGACCACCAGCTAAGGTCCCAAAATAATTGTTAAGTGGAAAAGGATGTGGGGTTGCACAGACAACTAGGATGTTAGCTTAGAAGCAGCTATTCATTCAAAGAGTGCGTAATAGCTCACTAGTCGAGTGACCCTGCGCCGAAAATGTACCGGGGCTAAAACAATTTACCGAAGCTGTGGATACCTTTATAGGTATGGTAGGAGAGCGTTCTATGTGTGATGAAGGTATACTGTGAGGAGTGCTGGAACGCATAGAAGTGAGAATGCCGGTATGAGTAGCGAAAGACAGGTGAGAATCCTGTCCACCGTAAGACTAAGGTTTCCAGGGGAAGGCTCGTCCGCCCTGGGTTAGTCGGGACCTAAGGAGAGACCGAAAGGTGTATCCGATGGACAACAGGTTGATATTCCTGTACTAGAGTATGTAGTGATGGAGGGACGCAGTAGGCTAACTAAAGCAGACGATTGGAAGTGTCTGTCTAAGCAGTGAGGTGTGATATGAGTCAAATGCTTATATCTATAACATTGAGCTGTGATGGGGAGCGAAGTTTAGTAGCGAAGTTAGTGACGTCACACTGCCAAGAAAAGCTTCTAGCGTTTAAACATACTCTACCCGTACCGCAAACCGACACAGGTAGTCGAGGCGAGTAGCCTCAGGTGAGCGAGAGAACTCTCGTTAAGGAACTCGGCAAAATGACCCCGTAACTTCGGGAGAAGGGGTGCTGACTTTAAGTCAGCCGCAGTGAATAGGCCCAAGCAACTGTTTATCAAAAACACAGCTCTCTGCTAAATCGTAAGATGATGTATAGGGGGTGACGCCTGCCCGGTGCTGGAAGGTTAAGAGGAGTGCTTAGCGTAAGCGAAGGTATGAATTGAAGCCCCAGTAAACGGCGGCCGTAACTATAACGGTCCTAAGGTAGCGAAATTCCTTGTCGGGTAAGTTCCGACCCGCACGAAAGGCGTAATGATTTGGGCACTGTCTCAACGAGAGACTCGGTGAAATTTTAGTACCTGTGAAGATGCAGGTTACCCGCGACAGGACGGAAAGACCCCATGGAGCTTTACTGCAGTTTGATATTGAGTGTCTGTACCACATGTACAGGATAGGTAGGAGTCTATGAGATCGGGACGCCAGTTTCGAAGGAGACGTTGTTGGGATACTACCCTTGTGTTATGGCCACTCTAACCCAGATAGGTGATCCCTATCGGAGACAGTGTCTGACGGGCAGTTTGACTGGGGCGGTCGCCTCCTAAAAGGTAACGGAGGCGCCCAAAGGTTCCCTCAGAATGGTTGGAAATCATTCGCAGAGTGTAAAGGTATAAGGGAGCTTGACTGCGAGAGCTACAACTCGAGCAGGGACGAAAGTCGGGCTTAGTGATCCGGTGGTTCCGTATGGAAGGGCCATCGCTCAACGGATAAAAGCTACCCTGGGGATAACAGGCTTATCTCCCCCAAGAGTTCACATCGACGGGGAGGTTTGGCACCTCGATGTCGGCTCGTCGCATCCTGGGGCTGTAGTCGGTCCCAAGGGTTGGGCTGTTCGCCCATTAAAGCGGCACGCGAGCTGGGTTCAGAACGTCGTGAGACAGTTCGGTCCCTATCCGTCGCGGGCGTAGGAAATTTGAGAGGATCTGCTCCTAGTACGAGAGGACCAGAGTGGACTTACCGCTGGTGTACCAGTTGTCTTGCCAAAGGCATCGCTGGGTAGCTATGTAGGGAAGGGATAAACGCTGAAAGCATCTAAGTGTGAAACCCACCTCAAGATGAGATTTCCCATGATTTTATATCAGTAAGAGCCCTGAGAGATGATCAGGTAGATAGGTTAGAAGTGGAAGTGTGGCGACACATGTAGCGGACTAATACTAATAGCTCGAGGACTTATCCAAAGTAACTGAGAATATGAAAGCGAAAGGTTTTCTTGATTTGAATAGATATTCAATTTTGAGTAGGTATTACTCAGAGTTAAGTGACGATAGCCTAGGAGATACACCTGTACCCATGCCGAACACAGAAGTTAAGCCCTAGAACGCCGGAAGTAGTTGGGGGTTGCCCCCTGTGAGATATGGAAGTCGCTTAGCT
>CAMHZO010000019.1:0-2027 GCA_946190205.1 Streptococcus mitis
GGTCTGACTGGAGCACAAGGTGCCAAAGGTGAAAAAGGAGACCAAGGTGAACGCGGTCTGACTGGAGCACAAGGTGCCAAAGGTGAAAAAGGAGACCAAGGTGAACGCGGTCTGACTGGAGCACAAGGTGCTAAAGGTGAAAAAGGAGATCGAGGCGAACGCGGTCTGACTGGAGCACAAGGTGCCAAAGGTGAAAAAGGAGACCAAGGTGAACGCGGTCTGACTGGAGCACAAGGTGCTAAAGGTGAAAAAGGAGATCGAGGCGAACGCGGTCTAACCGGAGCACAAGGTGCTAAAGGTGAAAAAGGAGACCGAGGTGAACGTGGTCTGACTGGAGCACAAGGTGCTAAAGGTGAAAAAGGAGACCAAGGTCAGGCAGGTCGTGACGGTGTAACTCCAACCGTAACCGTTAAAGATAATAAAGATGACGGCACTCATACTATCACGATTAACGACGGTAGAGGTAATGTTACAAATACTGTTGTAAGAGATGGTTTCGATGGAGCAAGCCCATTAGTTGCGACTCAACGAAATGAAGCTGATAAAACAACAACTGTTATCTTCTATTATGATCAAAATGACAACAACGAATTTGATGCAGGAGATACAAAACTAAAAGAAGTTGTCATTGCAGATGGTGCCAAAGGTGAAAAAGGAGACCAAGGTGAACGTGGATTAACTGGTGCACAAGGTGCTAAAGGTGATCGTGGCGAACGTGGTGAAACAGGGGCAGCAGGACGTGATGGTAAAACGCCAGTAATTACTACAGCTCGTGGTAAAGATGGTCATAGTACTGACATTACATTTACAATTCCTGGAGAAGAGCCTGTTGTAGCTAACATTAAAGATGGTAAAGATGGACGTACACCAACCATCGACTTAAATGCCTTAGCTGAAGCAGCAGCAAGATTAAACAATCAAAGAAGCGGAAGAGTAAGAAGAGCTTTAGCAGACGCCCCATCTACAGCACCAGCAGAAAAACCAAGAGAAGGTACTCTTATTACAGCGTACTTTGATAACAATGGTAATGGTCGGTACGATGAAGGTATAGATGACTTAATTGCTAAACAACCAATTTATAATGGTACAGACGGTGCCAATGGTGCAGCAGGTGCAGCCGGACGTAATGGTGCTGAATTATTAAGTGGACCTAAAGCACCAACAGCAGATGATGGTAAAGATGGCGACACTTATATCGATGCAACTACAGGTGATGTTTATAAGAAAGAAAACGGAACTTGGGATAAGATTGGTAACATTCGTGGACCTCAAGGTCTAAAAGGTGAAGCCGGAGTTGCAGGACCACAAGGACCACAAGGGCTACAAGGACCTAAGGGTGACCAGGGTGCTCAAGGACTTCAAGGACGTGATGGTCAAGACGGAGCACAAGGTTTACCAGGACGCGACGGACGAGATGGCGCAGCAGGTCGTGACGGACGTGATGGACGCGACGGAAAAGACGTCTTGAACGGCAAAGTTAACCCAGAAGCAAATCAAGGTAAAGACGGCGATAAATACGTTAACACAGAAACAGGTGACGTCTTCGTTAAGAATAACGGCAACTGGGACAAAGAAGGTAACATCAAAGGACCTAAAGGTGACAAAGGTGCTCAAGGTCTTCAAGGTGAGCGTGGTCAAGACGGAGCACAAGGTTTACCAGGACGCGATGGACGAGATGGCGCAGCAGGTCGTGACGGACGTGATGGCCGCGACGGTAAGGATGTCTTAAACGGCAAAGTTAACCCAGAAGCAAATCAAGGTAAAGACGGCGATAAATACGTTAATACAGAAACAGGCGATGTCTTCGTTAAGAATAACGGCAACTGGGACAAAGAAGGTAACATCAAGGGACCTAAGGGTGATAAAGGTGCAGAAGGTGCGCAAGGACCTAAAGGTGCGGATGGAGCTCAAGGTTTACCAGGTCGCGATGGACGTGATGGCGCAGCAGGACGTGACGGACGTGATGGACGCGACGGTAAAGACGTCTTGAACGGCAAAGTTAACCCAGAAGCAAATCAAGGTAAAGA
>CAMHZO010000020.1:0-1397 GCA_946190205.1 Streptococcus mitis
ACCGTTAAACGTGTAGATAAGAATGGCACACCAGTGACAGCTAAATACACTCCAACAGTAACACCAGTAACACCAACAGGAACAGACGCTGTAACAGAAGATGTTCAAGGTTCAACTCAAACAGGTAAACCAACATTTGAAGGTGGAAAAGTAACAGTAAATGGTGAAGAAAAAACTGTTGAAATCGATGAAGATAAACCAGCTAAATTGGTAGATCCAAAAACAGGTGATCCAGTTGATTCAGTAACTATCGAAGGCGAAGGAACATATACAGTGTCTCCTGACGGAACAGTTACATTTACACCAGAGAAGAACTTCACAGGTAAGGGAACAGGTGTAACAGTTCAACGCGAAGATAAGAACGGCACACCAGTTAAAGCTACTTACACACCAGTTGTAAAACCAGCAACACCAACAAGTTCAGATGTTATTACTACAAATGTTCAAGGTGCTACTCAATCAGGAACACCAACATTTGAAGGTGGAAAAGTAACAGTCAACGGTGAAGAAAAAACTGTAGAAATCGATGAAACTGTTAAACCAACATTTGATGATGGTACAACTGAGAAGAAAGTACCAGGTGAAGGAACATACACAATCGATGAGAACGGTACAGTAACCTTTACACCAGAGAAGAACTTCACTGGTCAAGCAACAGGTGTAACAGTTAAACGTGTAGATAAGAACGGTACACCAATCACAGCTAAGTACACTCCAGTAGTCGTTCCAGTAACACCAACTTCAAAAGATACTGAATCAGAAGGTCCTAAAGGACAACCTCAATCAGGAACACCAACATTTGAAGGTGGAAAAGTTACAATCAACGGTAAGGAAGTTCCAGTTGAAATCGATGAAACAGTTAAACCAACATTTGACGATGGCACAACTGAGAAGAAAGTACCAGGTGAAGGAACATACACTATCGATGAAAACGGTAAAGTAACCTTCACACCAGAGCCTGACTTCGTAGGAAAAGCTAAAGGTGTAACAGTTAAACGTGTAGATAAGAACGGTACACCAGTAACAGCTACTTACACTCCAACAGTTCGTCCTGATACTTCATTCGTTGATAAAGATGGTAACCCACTTTCACCAACAGAAGATGGAACTAAACCAACTAAAGACATCCCAGGATACAAGATTGTTAAAACTGAGATTGACGAAAAAGGAAATACAAAACACATCTACGAGAAAGTGACAACAACTTATAAAGATAAAGATGGCAATGTAATTCCAAACTATCCAACAGAAGACGGCGAACAACCTAAGAAAGATATCCCAGGCTACCGCTTCGTAGAAACTAAGAAACTTCCAAATGGAGATACAGAGCACGTCTACGAAAAAGTTAAGACATCATTCAAGGATAAAGAAGGAAACGAAATTCCAGGAAATCCAAG
>CAMHZO010000021.1:0-581 GCA_946190205.1 Streptococcus mitis
CTTGTTGATGCTGATGCTGAAGCACTTGTTGATGCTGATGCTGAAGCGCTAGTACTTGCTGAGGCTGACGCACTTGTACTTGCTGATGCTGAAGCGCTTGTACTTGCTGAAGCTGAAGCGCTTGTACTTGCTGAAGCTGAAGCGCTTGTTGACGCTGAAGCCGATGCGCTTGTTGACGCTGAAGCCGATGCGCTTGTCGATGCTGATGCTGACGCACTTGTGCTTGCTGAAGCTGATGCGCTTGTCGATGCTGATGCTGACGCACTTGTTGATGCTGATGCTGAAGCGCTAGTACTTGCTGAGGCTGACGCACTTGTCGATGCTGATGCTGACGCGCTAGTACTTGCTGAAGCTGACGCACTTGTGCTTGCTGAAGCCGATGCGCTTGTCGACGCTGAGGCCGACGCGCTTGTTGACGCTGAGGCCGATGCACTTGTTGATGCTGATGCTGAAGCGCTTGTTGATGCTGAAGCTGACGCGCTTGTCGATGCTGAGGCCGATGCACTTGTTGACGCTGAGGCCGACGCACTTGTCGATGCTGAGGCCGATGCGCTTGTGCTTGCTGAAGCTGACGCACTTGT
>CAMHZO010000022.1:0-551 GCA_946190205.1 Streptococcus mitis
ACCTCTCATAGGTGCCAGAAGCACATGCCGGACACTCCGGGATCACCTGCCGGGCATGCCGGAACCACCTCTAAGTCGTGCCAGAACCATGTGACGGACACGCCGCAACCACCTGCCAAGTATGCCGTAACCACCTGCTCCACTCCCCAGAACCACCTGCTGGACACGCCAAAATCACCTGCCGGCTACGCCAGAACCACTCGGCAGACACTCCGGAATCACAGGCCAGGCATTCCGGAACCACCTCTCAGAGGTGCCAGAACCAAATGTCGGACACTCCGGTATCACCTGCCGGGCATGCCGGAACCACCTCTCAGACGTGCCAGAACCATGTGCCTGAGATGCCGGACCCACACCCCGAAAAGGCCGAAACCACCTGCCAGACCCGCCTGAACCACCTGCCGAGCATGCCGGAACCACCTACTCGACTCGCCGGAACCACCTACCTGACACGCCAAAATCACCAGCCGGGTATGCCAGAACCACTTGGTGGACAGTCCGGAATCATCCGCCAGACATCCCAGAACCAGATCGGAAGAGCGTCGTGGAGG
>CAMHZO010000023.1:0-484 GCA_946190205.1 Streptococcus mitis
GGTGGTTCTGGGGAGTGGATCAGCTGGTTCCGGCATACTCGGCAGGTGGTACCGCCGTGTCCAGAACATGGTTATGGGAAGTCTGAGAGGTGGTTACGGCACGCCCGACAGGTGATTCCGGAGCGTCTGCCAAGTGTTTCTGGCGTACCCGGCAGGTGATTTTGGCATGTCCGACAGGTGTTTCTTGCGAGTCGAGCAGGTGGCTCAGGCATGCTCAGCTGGTGCTTCCGGCGTCTCTGGCACGTGGTTCTGGTGTGTCTGAGAGCTGGTTCCGGCATGTTCGGCAGATGATTCCGGAGTGTCCGCCAAGTGGTTCTGGCATACCCGGCTGGTGATTTGGGCATGTCAGGTAGGTGGTTCCGGCGAGTCGAGCAGGTGGCTCCGGCGTGCTCGGCAGGTTGTTCAGACGGGTCTGGCAGGTGTTTTCCGTCTGTTCGGGGTGTGGTTCCAGCAAGATCGGAAGAGCACACGTCTGAACTCCAGT
>CAMHZO010000024.1:0-410 GCA_946190205.1 Streptococcus mitis
GGTATCTTGATGCCTTTGGTGTAATCCTCTGGCGTTAATGGTGTTTTCGTTACTGGGGTTTCAATTTCCTTAACTGGAGTTACAGTTACTGGAACTTCCACTGTAATAACTTTGCCATTTGGTAATTCAACCGTTACTTTAACTGGATCTTTCTTACCTGGAGTTGTTAAGTCTGGAATGTTTTCAACATTTGTGACCTTGCCACCTTCTGGAATCTTAATTCCTTTAGTATAATCCTCTGGTGTTAATGGGGTAGATGTGACTGGTGTCTCAATCTCTTTAACAGGTGTTACATTAACTGGGACTTCTACTGTAATAACCTTGCCATTTGGCAATTCAACCGTTACTTTAACTGGGTCCTTCTTACCTGGAGTTGTCAAATCTGGAATGTTTGTGACTCCCGTTACTTT
>CAMHZO010000025.1:0-317 GCA_946190205.1 Streptococcus mitis
CTTGTTGACGCTGAAGCCGATGCACTTGTTGATGCTGAAGCTGAAGCGCTAGTACTTGCTGAAGCCGATGCGCTTGTCGATGCTGATGCTGAAGCGCTTGTTGATGCTGAAGCTGACGCACTTGTGCTTGCTGAAGCCGATGCGCTTGTCGACGCTGATGCTGAAGCACTTGTTGATGCTGAGGCTGACGCGCTTGTACTTGCTGAAGCCGATGCGCTTGTTGACGCTGAAGCTGAGGCACTTGTCGATGCTGATGCTGACGCACTTGTGCTTGCTGAAGCTGACGCGCTTGTTGACGCTGAAGCCGACGCGCTAGT
>CAMHZO010000026.1:0-305 GCA_946190205.1 Streptococcus mitis
CCCCTTGAGGAAGCAGGGTAGGACTTTGTGCCTTGCAGCTCTACTGCAATGCAGAACATGCTAGAGAAGAACTTCTACTTCAGCGAGATCAGGGCTGAGAAGAAACTGCGTTTCACAGGCCTTTGTAAGACATGTTCCCTGTAGGCTGTAAGAGCACTGTGGAGAGCGAGTTGGTTCTTAGCTGCCCAAAGAGCTGGAGCCAGAAGCATTGGGGCCTGTCTCCCCTTGAGGAAGCAGGGTAGGACTTTGTGCCTTGCAGCTCTACTGCAATGCAGAGCATGTTAGAGCAGAAGTTCTACTTCAGC
>CAMHZO010000027.1:0-298 GCA_946190205.1 Streptococcus mitis
TTGCCCTAGAGCTGAAAGGCACAACGTGCAGGCTTCTTTCCAAAGGGCGAGTTGGGCCCCACAGCATCTTGCTTCCAGCTCTTTGGGAAGCTAAGAAACAACTCGCTCTGCACAGTGCTCTTACAGCCTACCGGGAACATCTCTTCCAAAGGCCTGTGAAACGCAGTTTCTTTGCAGGCCTGATCTGGCTGAAGTAGGACTTCTGCTCTGGGTGTGCTACTTTGCCCTAGAGCTGAAAGGCACAACGTGCAGGCTTCTTTCCAAAGGGCGAGTTGGGCCCCACAGCATCTTGCTTCCA
>CAMHZO010000028.1:0-292 GCA_946190205.1 Streptococcus mitis
TCTGTTCCTCGTCCCCGTTGCTGAAGGAGAAGAGGTAGACATTTCGTCTGAGCCGGGTTAGCTAGGTGGAAATGTGGCAGGAGCAGAAGTTCCAAATCTGCGAGTTAAGCACTGAAAAGAAATGGCATATCAGCTGCCTTTGTATGAGATGTTGCCAGGACACAGAAAGAGCACTGTTGAAAGCGAGTTCTTGCTCATCTTCCTAAAGAGATGGAAGGAAGATGGTCTGTGGCTTGTCGCCGCTTGAGGGGGGGAGCCAGTGCATTGTGCATTCCACGTCTAGAGCAATGAA
>CAMHZO010000029.1:0-287 GCA_946190205.1 Streptococcus mitis
AATTCAACCGTTACTTTAACTGGGTCCTTCTTACCTGGAGTTGTCAAATCTGGAATGTTTGTGACTCCCGTTACTTTTCCACCTTCTGGAATCTTGATGCCTTTTGTGTAATCCTCTGGCGTTAACGGGGTGCTTGTCACCGGTGTTTCAATTCCAGTAGCTGGTGTTACATTCACAGGAACATCAACAGTAATTATTTTTCCATTTGGTAATTCAACCGTTACTTTAACTGGGTCCTTCTTACCTGGAGTTGTCAAATCTGGAATGTTTGTGACTCCCGTTACTTT
>CAMHZO010000030.1:0-273 GCA_946190205.1 Streptococcus mitis
CATGCCCAACAGGTGATTCCGGACTGTCCGCCACATGGTTCTGGCACGTCTGAGAGGTGGTTCCGGCATGCCCGGCAGGTCATCCCAGAGAGTCCTCCAAGTGGTTCTGGCATAACACGCAGGTGATTTTGGCGTGTCTGGCAGGTTGTTCCGTTGTGCTTGGCAGCTGGTTCAGGCTTGGCCGGCAGGTGGTTCCAGACTGTCCAGGACGTGTTTCCAGCTTCTCCGGCAGGTGGTTCTGGTACGTCTGAGAGGTGGTTCCGCCATGGCTGG
>CAMHZO010000031.1:0-268 GCA_946190205.1 Streptococcus mitis
CTGGATAAAAATTGAGTGCTTTGGGGCTATATTCTTCATCACGGTAGGTGGCCCCGAGGGTGGCGTTTTCCAGAGTTCTGGTCGGGGGCGATAGAAATGTTCAAAGACTCATAAAGTCCAAGGAAGGAAAAGAAATGTGCCAAGTGACGCCTTTCCTTGCTTCCCCTCTTGAGCTGTTCTGATTTATCCACAGCACCCAGAAGGCTTTGACTAGGCGGGGGACCACCTATACCTGAGGAGTTGAAAGGAGACCGAGGATGAAGTTCCC
>CAMHZO010000032.1:0-267 GCA_946190205.1 Streptococcus mitis
TGAAGATGGTGGAAATCGTAAATTTATCGTCGCAACACTCGATGAAGAAACACCTGAAAATTCAGAAGCACGTAAAGCGGGATATACGACGATTGATCAAATTTCTAGAGAAAGAATACGTCGTGCTGCTGAAAAAATTGGTGATACGAGTGGTTTTCGTACCTTAAAGGTGGATTCCACAGGTTTAAAAGAAGATGTATTTAAAACAGCTGGTGATCTCGATCAAGTAGATTTGCTACAAGATATTGATAATCACTCTGATAACCG
>CAMHZO010000033.1:0-261 GCA_946190205.1 Streptococcus mitis
TGAACGGACTCGACCGTAAGTGTCTTCTGCACTCTCCAAAATGGAAGTGTCCCTAGATTCATGTGTGTCCCTGTGGCTGGGCTATCGGGGCCCAGCAAAAGTTTACACAGTCGTTGGAATTAAAATGTCTATAAATAGACATCCCAGCATATTCAGATCCTCAGAGGCAACACTTGACCTGCCTCTGGTTAAATTAGGAATTCTAGCCAGAGTCTGCCAGATTACCTGGCAGCACCTCATGGATGAGTGGATGGATGGATG
>CAMHZO010000034.1:0-259 GCA_946190205.1 Streptococcus mitis
GCTACAATTTACGGACATTATGCTAACAGTTTTAAAAGTATTAGCTCATTTAAACCACACAACGACCTACAGAATTAAGTACTTTGATTATCCCCTTTTGTACTTGAGGAAACTGAGGCTTAGAGAGGCTAAGTAGTTTGTTAAAGGCAACCACAGCTAGGAGGTAACAGAGCCTGCAATTGAACCTGGATGCCGACTCCAGAATACGTACTGTATTCTTAACCACTAGTCATAGGGCCTCTCCAGTGAAAAGGAAGAG
>CAMHZO010000035.1:0-256 GCA_946190205.1 Streptococcus mitis
GCTCGGGGAGCTGGTCTGGCCTAGATCGGGCTGATCTAGGCTTCCTCATGTTACCTGAGAGGACCTCCTGCCGAAGGTCCGGCGGTGGGGGGCATGGGAGCTGAGCCAGCGTCCACAACGTGTCCAAAGGTTCTCCCTCCGGGGTTTCCGGGAACCAGAGCCCTGGTCAGGCGGGAGAAAGCAGGAGAACATGTTTCTCTATCAAGCGTCTCCAGCCAAGTGAGCTGGCTTTGCGCACGTGGCTGCCTAGTTGCGG
>CAMHZO010000036.1:0-255 GCA_946190205.1 Streptococcus mitis
CTGACGCCCTTGTGCTTGCTGATGCCGACGCTCTTGTTGACGCTGAAGCCGACGCTCTTGTGGTTGCTGAAGCCGATGCGCTTGTCGATGCTGAGGCGGACGCACTTGTGGATGCTGAGGCCGATGCGCTTGTCGATGCTGATGCAGACGCACTTGTTGATGCTGATGCTGAAGCACTAGTCGATGCTGATGCTGAAGCGCTAGTACTTGCTGAAGCTGAAGCGCTAGTTGACGCTGAAGCCGAAGCGCTTGTTG
>CAMHZO010000037.1:0-251 GCA_946190205.1 Streptococcus mitis
TCGGCTTCAGCGTCAACAAGCGCATCGGCTTCAGCGTCAACAAGCGCTTCAGCTTCAGCAAGTACAAGCGCGTCAGCATCAGCATCGACAAGTGCGTCAGCCTCAGCAAGTACTAGCGCTTCAGCTTCAGCGTCAACAAGCGCGTCAGCTTCAGCGTCAACAAGCGCATCGGCCTCAGCAAGTACTAGCGCGTCAGCATCAGCATCGACAAGTGCGTCAGCTTCAGCAAGCACAAGCGCATCGGCCTCAGC
>CAMHZO010000038.1:0-250 GCA_946190205.1 Streptococcus mitis
CCTACACGACGCTCTTCCGATCTCTACGGTCCACGCGTTGGGGTTACACTTGGATTTTTGATGGGGCTACTTAGCTTGAGGTTAACACAATTACAATTCTACCGACAAGCTACCTCTTCTCTCCCTTCGTACCAAATGGGAACATCTACTCAGATCGGAAGAGCACACGTCTGAACTCCAGTCACGCCTTAACAGCTCGTTTTCCGTCGTCAGCGTGAAAAAAAAAGTGGGGGGGGGGGGGGGGGGGGGG
>CAMHZO010000040.1:0-247 GCA_946190205.1 Streptococcus mitis
CCCTGGTTGTGGGGTTGGGGAACGGGGGGGGGTCAGGCAGGGCAACCTGAAAAGTAGCTACCTGGGGACTGATGCTAGAAGAGGAATTAATCAGGTGAACAGGGAAGGAGGGGCAGGAGAAGCAAGAGAGAGCAAGGAAGAGCAAGGAAGGAGGCATAAGAAAGCAAGGGGCAGATAACGAATAAAAGAGCTCATAAACCACATTTAGGGGCTTGGACTTCATCCTGAGGACAGTGGGACCCAGGGA
>CAMHZO010000041.1:0-246 GCA_946190205.1 Streptococcus mitis
TACAGAACGGGTGCCCCGAGCATGTAGTAGAAATGGAGGGTAAGGCACTGCCCAAGGAGGTGGGGCTAGGGAACTGGGTGAACCAAGTTTCCTGAAACTAACTATCGGGCCTCAATTTTTCCCAGAGTCCCGGTCCTCGGCACCAGGCCTGCTCCGCCAGTGCCTGCTCTGGTTCTGTGGAGTGAGCAGGGCTGGGGCAGGTAGACTGTCAGCTCCCACCCAGGAGGAGGTGGCTGCAGCAGCCAG
>CAMHZO010000042.1:0-246 GCA_946190205.1 Streptococcus mitis
CTGGTTATCTATTGCTGTGAAACGAACCACCCCACAACTTAGTGGCTTAAAAGGATACTTTATACTCTTTCTCCCGCCTCTGTGGCTGACTGGGCTCAGGGGGCAGATCTTACTTAGAGTCTCTCAGATGGTTACATTCAGATGGCAGCCGTGGCTGGTGTCACCTGAAGGCTCGTCCGGGCTGGACACCCCACGAGGCTCACTCATGCAGCCACTGGTGTGGGCTGTCGGCTGGGAGCTGAGCCG
>CAMHZO010000043.1:0-243 GCA_946190205.1 Streptococcus mitis
GATTGAGGCTGGCGCTTTCTCTAGGTTTTTGGGGACTAAGCGTGGTGATTCAGAACGTGGACTCTGGAGCCAGACTCTGTCACATGGGTCCTGGCTCTGCCACCTACGGGCTGTGTGAACTCGGGCAAGTTACTGTACCATTCTGTGTGTCAGTTTCCTGATCTGTAAAACGGGGATGATTATCATACACACTCCATAGGTGAGTGTAAAGGTGAGAGGATATTTCATATCCGTAAAGTACTT
>CAMHZO010000044.1:0-242 GCA_946190205.1 Streptococcus mitis
TATACTCTGAGAAGTGAAATGAGTGCCTTCATTACTATCAGTAGAGTCTGGATCTCCCACGAAGATAGTGTCCTGGTGAGGCTTTGTGTGTGACCTTCATAGACATAGAAAGAAATGTTACCTTGATTTATATCGTAGATAACTGTGAGGCAAGAGATTCCTGGAGTTCTTTTCCACGAAGGGGCAACTCTCAGGGAATCGCCCAAAGTCTGTAATGTCTGCAGCTGGAGCCCACTGTTGGT
>CAMHZO010000045.1:0-240 GCA_946190205.1 Streptococcus mitis
CACGCCAAACTCGTTTTCTTGCTCATCCAGAGGACCGCATTCGACCTGAGACGCTAGAAACAGAAGAACGAGGAAGGGCCAGTGGAGGTTTTCAGCCTCTCACCTTGAAATAAGAAAGTGAGAGAAGGTCCGGTGGACCTTTTTAGTTTATTAAGATGAAGCGCGGCGTGTACGATAACTAGGTTTGTAAAAGATTTGAAGAGCGAGTTTCCAGCAAGAATTAAAAAACGTCAAGGGATT
>CAMHZO010000046.1:0-238 GCA_946190205.1 Streptococcus mitis
TATGACTTGTGTCCCTTTTAAGGAGCCATTAGGAGGTAGGAGAGGCGCCATCATCAGCACACTAGACACGAGGACTGGAACGTTCTTCCACCTTGAGCTCTGCTGTGTGGCTCTGCTCCCCACCACACAGCATAAAACATGCCATTACTGTCCACTGGGTTCTGAGCACCAACCTTGCTCAGAGCTGAATTTAGATTCAGGCAAGCTCCTAACCCATTAGTTTCTGATCCAAATTATG
>CAMHZO010000047.1:0-236 GCA_946190205.1 Streptococcus mitis
TTGGGCGCGTAGCTCAGGTGGTTAGAGCGCACGCCTGATAAGCGTGAGGTCGGTGGTTCGAGTCCACTCGTGCCCATAAAGTTTGGTCCGTTGGTCAAGGGGTTAAGACACCGCCTTTTCACGGCGGTAACACGGGTTCGAATCCCGTACGGACTATTTTGGAGGATTACCCAAGTCCGGCTGAAGGGAACGGTCTTGAAAACCGTCAGGCGTGTAAAAGCGTGCGTGGGTTCGAA
>CAMHZO010000048.1:0-236 GCA_946190205.1 Streptococcus mitis
TGGGAGACGAAGCAGAAGTTGGAGAATGAACAGAAAACCATTCTCCTCCTGTCCTTCCCTGCCCACAACAAGCCTTGCCTTCTGCCCTTAAGAAAAATGGCGGTCGGCGTAGAGGCACTTCCGGCGACGGAGCCAAACAAACTCGGGGAGGGCAAGAGACCGGAAGTGACCGCCCTTTGCCACGCCTCCTGCCGCTTCCAGCCTCTTGGCCTCGCTTGGGAAGATGAGGCGGCCAG
>CAMHZO010000049.1:0-235 GCA_946190205.1 Streptococcus mitis
TCCTGGAACCCACCCCAAGGGGCCTGATCCAGGTTTGTATTAGGTGGGTGGACCACGTCCTCAGGTCTGCTGACAGCCCATCCTGAGCGGGATGGAAAGCACTGCAGGGGAGCAGAGGGGAAGCAGAGAACTCTAGTATCCACACTCTTTCCTGGGCTCGGGGCCAACAAGGTGCCCATTCTTTTCCTGGGCAGTTTACTTAAAAAAGTCAAGCTTAGCCAGAAGAGGAGGAGGG
>CAMHZO010000050.1:0-235 GCA_946190205.1 Streptococcus mitis
TGGCTGGGAAGCCCTGCCTGCTGATGAGGGCCAGGCCCCATCTCTGCCAAGTTTCATCCAAGTGCAGCTATGCCCTGCTCTCCATCCTCCCAGCAGCCCAGTCTGCACAAAGGCACAGTGAAGGGGCACTCTGGCTGGCTCAGAAGTGTCTTTAATGACTCTGGTGGCCCCTCCCCCAACCCTGGCTCTGTCCCCAGAGAGCAGTCAGCAGAGGTCCCCTGAGAGGTTCAGGAGG
>CAMHZO010000051.1:0-235 GCA_946190205.1 Streptococcus mitis
TGAAACTTGTGCTAGCACACCATGCTTTGGGGCTCCAAGTTCCTCTTTTTTTTGAGGAAGATTAGCCCTGAGCTAACGTGCACCACTAATCCTCCTCTTTTTGCTGAGGAAGATTGGCCCTGAGCTAACATCCATGCCCATCTTCCTCTACTTTATATGTGGGACACCTGCCACAGCATGGCTCGACAAGCAGTGCTTGGGTCCACACCCGGGATCCGAGCTGAGGAACCCTGGG
>CAMHZO010000052.1:0-234 GCA_946190205.1 Streptococcus mitis
TAGTGGCTTAAGCAGCAACCATTAATTTTGCTCACAAATCTTCAATTTGGGCAGGGCTCAGAGGGCCGGCTCATCTCCGCTCCATGCCGTGGAAGCTGGGGCAGCCTGGTGGGCTGCAGGATTCAACTCCAAGATGGCACACTCCCTTGGCTAGCAAGCTGGTGCTGGCTGTAGGCTGGTAGCTCAGCTGGGGCTTTCATCTGAGGGCCTTGCTTCCTTTCCACATGGCTTTGC
>CAMHZO010000053.1:0-230 GCA_946190205.1 Streptococcus mitis
GTGGTTCTGGCATACCCGGCAGGTGATTTTGGCGTATCCGTCAGGTGTTTCTGGCGAGTCGAGCAGGTGGCTCCGGCATGCTCGGCAGGTGCTTCCGGCGTCTCCAGCACGTGTTTCTGGCACATCTGACTGGTGGTTCTGGCATGCCCAAAAGTTGATTCCGGTCTGTCCGGTAGGTGGTTCCGGCGTGCACGGCACGTGGTTCTGGTACGTCTCAGAGGTGGTTGCGT
>CAMHZO010000054.1:0-229 GCA_946190205.1 Streptococcus mitis
TTTTTTTAATGATACGGCGACCACCGAGATCTACACTAGGAGCTACACTCTTTCCCTACACGACGCTCTTCCGATCTGGCTGATAACCCGAAGGTCGTAGGTTCAAATCCTGCTCCCGCAATAAGGCTCGGTAGCTCAGTTGGTAGAGCAATGGAGATCGGAAGAGCACACGTCTGAACTCCAGTCACGCCTTAACATCTCGTATGCCGTCTTCTGCTTGAAAAAAAAA
>CAMHZO010000055.1:0-229 GCA_946190205.1 Streptococcus mitis
TTGCTGAAGCTGAAGCACTTGTTGATGCTGATGCTGAAGCGCTAGTACTAGCTGAGGCTGACGCACTAGTCGATGCTGATGCTGAAGCGCTTGTTGATGCTGAAGCTGAAGCACTTGTGCTTGCTGAAGCCGATGCGCTAGTCGATGCTGAGGCTGACGCACTTGTAGATGCTGAGGCCGATGCGCTTGTCGATGCTGATGCAGAAGCGCTAGTGGTTGCTGATGCTGA
>CAMHZO010000056.1:0-227 GCA_946190205.1 Streptococcus mitis
TTTTTTTAATGATACGGCGACCACCGAGATCTACACTAGGAGCTACACTCTTTCCCTACACGACGCTCTTCCGATCTATCTGCTTAAAACTGATGAATCGAAATGATTCATCAGTTTTTGCTGTTATCAGTAGGGGAGGGGGATAGAGTAGATAAGATCGGAAGAGCACACGTCTGAACTCCAGTCACGCCTTAACATCTCGTATGCCGTCTTCTGCTTGAAAAAAA
>CAMHZO010000057.1:0-218 GCA_946190205.1 Streptococcus mitis
AGTGCTTCAGCATCAGCATCAACAAGTGCATCGGCTTCAGCGTCAACAAGCGCATCGGCTTCAGCAAGTACTAGCGCTTCAGCTTCAGCATCAACAAGCGCATCGGCCTCAGCGTCAACAAGCGCATCGGCTTCAGCAAGCACAAGCGCATCGGCTTCAGCATCAACAAGTGCGTCAGCATCAGCATCAACAAGTGCCTCAGCATCAGCAAGCACAAG
>CAMHZO010000058.1:0-218 GCA_946190205.1 Streptococcus mitis
TCGGCCTCAGCGTCAACAAGTGCATCGGCTTCAGCAAGCACAAGCGCATCGGCTTCAGCATCAACAAGTGCGTCAGCATCAGCATCAACAAGTGCGTCAGCATCAGCAAGCACTAGCGCGTCGGCTTCAGCATCAACAAGCGCTTCAGCATCAGCATCAACAAGTGCATCGGCTTCAGCGTCAACAAGCGCATCGGCTTCAGCAAGTACTAGCGCGTC
>CAMHZO010000059.1:0-182 GCA_946190205.1 Streptococcus mitis
GCTGAAGCCGATGCGCTTGTCGATGCTGATGCTGACGCACTTGTTGATGCTGAGGCCGATGCGCTTGTCGATGCTGAGGCTGACGCACTTGTTGATGCTGAGGCTGATGCGCTTGTTGACGCTGAAGCCGATGCACTTGTTGATGCTGAAGCTGAAGCGCTAGTACTTGCTGAAGCCGATGC
>CAMHZO010000060.1:0-180 GCA_946190205.1 Streptococcus mitis
TGCTGAAGCCGATGCGCTTGTGCTTGCTGAAGCCGATGCGCTTGTGCTTGCTGAAGCCGACGCGCTAGTACTTGCTGAAGCCGACGCACTTGTCGATGCTGATGCTGAAGCACTTGTCGATGCTGATGCTGACGCGCTTGTGCTTGCTGAAGCCGATGCGCTTGTTGACGCTGAAGCCGA
>CAMHZO010000061.1:0-179 GCA_946190205.1 Streptococcus mitis
CTTGTTGATGCTGAAGCTGACGCACTTGTGCTTGCTGAAGCTGACGCACTTGTCGATGCTGATGCTGACGCACTTGTCGATGCTGAGGCTGAAGCGCTTGTTGATGCTGATGCTGACGCACTTGTGCTTGCTGAAGCTGACGCGCTTGTTGACGCTGAAGCCGACGCGCTAGTACTTGC
>CAMHZO010000062.1:0-170 GCA_946190205.1 Streptococcus mitis
GAGGCTGACGCGCTTGTACTTGCTGAAGCTGAAGCGCTTGTTGACGCTGAAGCCGATGCGCTTGTTGATGCTGAAGCTGACGCACTTGTGCTTGCTGAAGCCGATGCGCTTGTTGACGCTGAAGCCGATGCGCTTGTTGATGCTGAAGCCGATGCGCTTGTGCTTGCTGA
>CAMHZO010000063.1:0-164 GCA_946190205.1 Streptococcus mitis
GACGCACTTGTTGATGCTGAAGCCGATGCGCTTGTTGATGCTGAAGCCGATGCGCTTGTTGACGCTGAAGCCGATGCGCTTGTTGACGCTGAAGCCGATGCGCTTGTGCTTGCTGAAGCTGAAGCACTTGTTGATGCTGATGCTGAAGCGCTAGTACTTGCTGA
>CAMHZO010000064.1:0-158 GCA_946190205.1 Streptococcus mitis
CTAGGGAGTTTAGCTCAGCTGGGAGAGCATCTGCCTTACAAGCAGAGGGTCAGCGGTTCGATCCCGTTAACTCCCATTTAAGCGGGTGTAGTTTAGTGGTAAAACTACAGCCTTCCAAGCTGTTGTCGCGAGTTCGATTCTCGTCACCCGCTTTGAAC
>CAMHZO010000065.1:0-155 GCA_946190205.1 Streptococcus mitis
AAAGAAGGCAACATCAAGGGACCTAAAGGGGACAAAGGTGAACAAGGTCTTCAAGGTCGTGATGGTCAAGACGGAGCCCAAGGTTTACCAGGACGCGACGGACGAGATGGCGCAGCAGGTCGTGACGGACGTGATGGACGCGACGGTAAAGACGT
>CAMHZO010000066.1:0-155 GCA_946190205.1 Streptococcus mitis
GCTGATGCTGAAGCGCTTGTTGATGCTGAAGCTGAAGCACTTGTGCTTGCTGAAGCCGATGCGCTTGTCGATGCTGAGGCTGACGCACTTGTTGATGCTGAGGCCGATGCGCTTGTCGATGCTGATGCTGACGCACTTGTTGATGCTGATGCTGA
>CAMHZO010000067.1:0-155 GCA_946190205.1 Streptococcus mitis
TTTTTTTTTTTTTTTTTTTTTTTTTTTTTTTTTTTTTTTTTTTTTTTTTTTTTTTTTTTTTTTTTTTTTTTTTTTTTATTTTTTTTTTTTTTTTTTTTTTTTTTTTTTTTTTTTTTTTTTTTTTTTTTTTTTTTTTTTTTTTTTTTTTTTTTTTT
>CAMHZO010000068.1:0-153 GCA_946190205.1 Streptococcus mitis
CCCCCCCCCCCCCCCCCCCCCCCCCCCCCCCCCCCCCCCCCCCCCCCCCCCCCCCCCCCCCCCCCCCCCCCCCCCACCCCCCCCCCCCCCCCCCCCCCCCCCCCCCCCCCCCCCCCCCCCCCCCCCCCCCCCCCCCCCCCCCCCCCCCCCCCC
>CAMHZO010000069.1:0-153 GCA_946190205.1 Streptococcus mitis
TTAGATCGGAAGAGCACACGTCTGAACTCCAGTCACGCCTTAACATCTCGTATGCCGTCTTCTGCTTGAAAAAAATAAGGGGGGGGGGGGGGGGGGGGGGGGGGGGGGGGGGGGGGGGGGGGGGGGGGGGGGGGGGGGGGGGGGGGGGGGGGG
>CAMHZO010000070.1:0-153 GCA_946190205.1 Streptococcus mitis
AAGATCGGAAGAGCACACGTCTGAACTCCAGTCACGCCTTAACATCTCGTATGCCGTCTTCTGCTTGAAAAAAAATGTGGGGGGGGGGGGGGGGGGGGGGGGGGGGGGGGGGGGGGGGGGGGGGGGGGGGGGGGGGGGGGGGGGGGGGGGGGG
>CAMHZO010000071.1:0-152 GCA_946190205.1 Streptococcus mitis
AGATCGGAAGAGCACACGTCTGAACTCCAGTCACGCCTTAACATCTCGTATGCCGTCTTCTGCTTGAAAAAAAAAGTGGGGGGGGGGGGGGGGGGGGGGGGGGGGGGGGGGGGGGGGGGGGGGGGGGGGGGGGGGGGGGGGGGGGGGGGGGG
>CAMHZO010000072.1:0-152 GCA_946190205.1 Streptococcus mitis
GCTGAAGCGCTAGTACTTGCTGAGGCTGACGCACTTGTCGATGCTGATGCTGAAGCGCTTGTTGATGCTGAAGCTGATGCGCTTGTGCTTGCTGAAGCTGAAGCACTTGTTGATGCTGATGCTGAAGCGCTAGTACTTGCTGAGGCTGACGC
>CAMHZO010000073.1:0-152 GCA_946190205.1 Streptococcus mitis
TTTTCAAGTAGCCCTTCCAAATGTGACGACCGCTATTCTAAATTTGATGCGGGACGCTGCCCTAGCCTATACGATTGAGATCGGAAGAGCACACGTCTGAACTCCAGTCACGCCTTAACATCTCGTATGCCGTCTTCTGCTTGAAAAAAAAA
>CAMHZO010000074.1:0-152 GCA_946190205.1 Streptococcus mitis
GAACTTTTACATCTCCTTCTCGACCTTTGAAGCCAAATGATTCTAATACATTTTGAATTTCAACCTCATTAAAATCAAGATCGGAAGAGCACACGTCTGAACTCCAGTCACGCCTTAACATCTCGTATGCCGTCTTCTGCTTGAAAAAAAAA
>CAMHZO010000075.1:0-152 GCA_946190205.1 Streptococcus mitis
TTTTTTTTTCAAGCAGAAGACGGCATACGAGATGTTAAGGCGTGACTGGAGTTCAGACGTGTGCTCTTCCGATCTCTTTTCCTTCAAAGTAAATATGTCCGTCAGAATTATGAACCATTTCATGGGTATAGACTGATGTTCCGTATTTATCC
>CAMHZO010000076.1:0-152 GCA_946190205.1 Streptococcus mitis
TTGTCTATGCGTTCAAAAAAAGCCTTAACCTGCTTCATTTGAGAACGCGATTTGTCTGTCAGACGAACAAACTTAGCAGATCGGAAGAGCACACGTCTGAACTCCAGTCACGCCTTAACATCTCGTATGCCGTCTTCTGCTTGAAAAAAAAA
>CAMHZO010000077.1:0-152 GCA_946190205.1 Streptococcus mitis
CTGCTGGTAAGCACGTCATTCTTGAAAAGCCAGCTGTCACTCATCCACAAGAATGGCTAGATTTGAGACATACAGCTAGATCGGAAGAGCACACGTCTGAACTCCAGTCACGCCTTAACATCTCGTATGCCGTCTTCTGCTTGAAAAAAAAA
>CAMHZO010000078.1:0-152 GCA_946190205.1 Streptococcus mitis
TTTTTTTTTCACGCAGAAGACGGCATACGAGATGTTAAGGCGTGACTGGAGTTCAGACGTGTGCTCTTCCGATCTAATCATCCTCCCAAAAGAGATTGTTGAGGTCAGTTTGGAGGCTACGGGCGAGATTGAGACAGAGTTCCAGAGTTGGG
>CAMHZO010000079.1:0-151 GCA_946190205.1 Streptococcus mitis
CTGCTCCATGAGCATTATCCAAATCTCCTCCGAGGTAAATTTTCTTACCATTGACTTTCACTACACTAATCAAAGAAGATCGGAAGAGCACACGTCTGAACTCCAGTCACGCCTTAACATCTCGTATGCCGTCTTCTGCTTGAAAAAAAAA
>CAMHZO010000080.1:0-151 GCA_946190205.1 Streptococcus mitis
CAAAAATAACAATAAGAGCTAAAACTCCAAGAATAATCCAAGTCATGATATAAGTCCTTTCTGCTTTTAGATTAGTAGATCGGAAGAGCACACGTCTGAACTCCAGTCACGCCTTAACATCTCGTATGCCGTCTTCTGCTTGAAAAAAAAA
>CAMHZO010000081.1:0-151 GCA_946190205.1 Streptococcus mitis
TTTTTTTTTCAAGCAGAAGACGGCATACGAGATGTTAAGGCGTGACTGGAGTTCAGACGTGTGCTCTTCCGATCTGGATTCATCTTTAACACTGACAATGTGAAATCTGAAATCTCAGCAATCTCTAACACAATGCAACAATTCGATACAG
>CAMHZO010000082.1:0-151 GCA_946190205.1 Streptococcus mitis
TGGTTGACTGTAGTTTGGCATTTTGGAAAATATTAGAGGTCTTATCGTACTCGATCAAGTCACCCAAGTAGAAAAATAGATCGGAAGAGCACACGTCTGAACTCCAGTCACGCCTTAACATCTCGTATGCCGTCTTCTGCTTGAAAAAAAA
>CAMHZO010000083.1:0-151 GCA_946190205.1 Streptococcus mitis
CAACAAGTGCGTCAGAGTCAGCAAGTACATCAGCATCTGAGTCAGCGTCAACAAGCGCCTCAGAGTCAGCAAGCACAGATCGGAAGAGCACACGTCTGAACTCCAGTCACGCCTTAACATCTCGTATGCCGTCTTCTGCTTGAAAAAAAAA
>CAMHZO010000084.1:0-151 GCA_946190205.1 Streptococcus mitis
GCAAAATTTACCATTTTGTTTTTATTAAGATTAGTTTCCGCTTTTTAATCGCTACTCGCTAGAATTTCAGCACCTTCAGATCGGAAGAGCACACGTCTGAACTCCAGTCACGCCTTAACATCTCGTATGCCGTCTTCTGCTTGAAAAAAAA
>CAMHZO010000085.1:0-151 GCA_946190205.1 Streptococcus mitis
TTTTTTTTCAAGCAGAAGACGGCATACGAGATGTTAAGGCGTGACTGGAGTTCAGACGTGTGCTCTTCCGATCTAAGCAGAAGTTCAAGAAAGTTATGCCAAGATTGAGGCTGGAAATTACTTGACAGATGAGGATGTCGTGACACGCTAT
>CAMHZO010000086.1:0-150 GCA_946190205.1 Streptococcus mitis
TTTTTTTAATGATACGGCGACCACCGAGATCTACACTAGGAGCTACACTCTTTCCCTACACGACGCTCTTCCGATCTTGATGAACAATGATGATAGTCGGTGTATTCATATTGAGAGAGACGGCAAAGCCATTGAGTTCAGTTACCTGAA
>CAMHZO010000087.1:0-150 GCA_946190205.1 Streptococcus mitis
TTTTTTTTCAAGCAGAAGACGGCATACGAGATGTTAAGGCGTGACTGGAGTTCAGACGTGTGCTCTTCCGATCTTTTCTTGGTTTCTTTTTAGGTACTCGTTTGAGTCCGACTTCTTCTACATATTCTCCGTATTTTACGAGAAAGTTAT
>CAMHZO010000088.1:0-150 GCA_946190205.1 Streptococcus mitis
TTTTTTTCAAGCAGAAGACGGCATACGAGATGTTAAGGCGTGACTGGAGTTCAGACGTGTGCTCTTCCGATCTAAAAATTAAGTAAAGGACTCTTACTCAAGGAATTGAGTATTGCGCCCCTAACTGAGGATATCGTGACCTTGGCGGCC
>CAMHZO010000089.1:0-149 GCA_946190205.1 Streptococcus mitis
AGTGCGTCAGCATCAGCATCGACAAGCGCATCGGCTTCAGCGTCAACAAGCGCATCGGCTTCAGCGTCAACAAGCGCGTCGGCTTCAGCGTCAACAAGCGCGTCAGCTTCAGCAAGCACAAGTGCGTCAGCATCAGCATCGACAAGCGC
>CAMHZO010000090.1:0-147 GCA_946190205.1 Streptococcus mitis
GATAAGATCGGAAGAGCACACGTCTGAACTCCAGTCACGCCTTAACATCTCGTATGCCGTCTTCTGCTTGAAAAAAATATGGGGGGGGGGGGGGGGGGGGGGGGGGGGGGGGGGGGGGGGGGGGGGGGGGGGGGGGGGGGGGGGGGG
>CAMHZO010000091.1:0-145 GCA_946190205.1 Streptococcus mitis
ATAGATCGGAAGAGCACACGTCTGAACTCCAGTCACGCCTTAACATCTCGTATGCCGTCTTCTGCTTGAAAAAAAATTGGGGGGGGGGGGGGGGGGGGGGGGGGGGGGGGGGGGGGGGGGGGGGGGGGGGGGGGGGGGGGGGGGG
>CAMHZO010000092.1:0-145 GCA_946190205.1 Streptococcus mitis
CCCCCCCCCCCCCCCCCCCCCCCCCCCCCCCCCCCCCCCCCCCCCCCCCCCCCCCCCCCCCCCCCCCCCTTTTTTTTCAAGCAGAAGACGGCATACGAGATGTTAAGGCGTGACTGGAGTTCAGACGTGTGCTCTTCCGATCTAA
>CAMHZO010000093.1:0-145 GCA_946190205.1 Streptococcus mitis
CCCCCCCCCCCCCCCCCCCCCCCCCCCCCCCCCCCCCCCCCCCCCCCCCCCCCCCCCCCCCCCCCCCCTATTTTTTTCAAGCAGAAGACGGCATACGAGATGTTAAGGCGTGACTGGAGTTCAGACGTGTGCTCTTCCGATCTAA
>CAMHZO010000094.1:0-145 GCA_946190205.1 Streptococcus mitis
CCCCCCCCCCCCCCCCCCCCCCCCCCCCCCCCCCCCCCCCCCCCCCCCCCCCCCCCCCCCCCCCCCCTCTTTTTTTTTCAAGCAGAAGACGGCATACGAGATGTTAAGGCGTGACTGGAGTTCAGACGTGTGCTCTTCCGATCTT
>CAMHZO010000095.1:0-145 GCA_946190205.1 Streptococcus mitis
CCCCCCCCCCCCCCCCCCCCCCCCCCCCCCCCCCCCCCCCCCCCCCCCCCCCCCCCCCCCCCCCCCCTCTTTTTTTTCAAGCAGAAGACGGCATACGAGATGTTAAGGCGTGACTGGAGTTCAGACGTGTGCTCTTCCGATCTAA
>CAMHZO010000096.1:0-145 GCA_946190205.1 Streptococcus mitis
CCCCCCCCCCCCCCCCCCCCCCCCCCCCCCCCCCCCCCCCCCCCCCCCCCCCCCCCCCCCCCCCCCCTATTTTTTTTTCAAGCAGAAGACGGCATACGAGATGTTAAGGCGTGACTGGAGTTCAGACGTGTGCTCTTCCGATCTT
>CAMHZO010000097.1:0-145 GCA_946190205.1 Streptococcus mitis
TAGATCGGAAGAGCACACGTCTGAACTCCAGTCACGCCTTAACATCTCGTATGCCGTCTTCTGCTTGAAAAAAAATATGGGGGGGGGGGGGGGGGGGGGGGGGGGGGGGGGGGGGGGGGGGGGGGGGGGGGGGGGGGGGGGGGGG
>CAMHZO010000098.1:0-144 GCA_946190205.1 Streptococcus mitis
TCGGAAGAGCGTCGTGTAGGGAAAGAGTGTAGCTCCTAGTGTAGATCTCGGTGGTCGCCGTATCATTAAAAAAAAAAGGGGGGGGGGGGGGGGGGGGGGGGGGGGGGGGGGGGGGGGGGGGGGGGGGGGGGGGGGGGGGGGGGG
>CAMHZO010000099.1:0-144 GCA_946190205.1 Streptococcus mitis
TCGGAAGAGCGTCGTGTAGGGAAAGAGTGTAGCTCCTAGTGTAGATCTCGGTGGTCGCCGTATCATTAAAAAAAAATGGGGGGGGGGGGGGGGGGGGGGGGGGGGGGGGGGGGGGGGGGGGGGGGGGGGGGGGGGGGGGGGGGG
>CAMHZO010000100.1:0-144 GCA_946190205.1 Streptococcus mitis
CCCCCCCCCCCCCCCCCCCCCCCCCCCCCCCCCCCCCCCCCCCCCCCCCCCCCCCCCCCCCCCCCCCTTTTTTTTTTTCAAGCAGAAGACGGCATACGAGATGTTAAGGCGTGACTGGAGTTCAGACGTGTGCTCTTCCGATCT
>CAMHZO010000101.1:0-144 GCA_946190205.1 Streptococcus mitis
TAGATCGGAAGAGCACACGTCTGAACTCCAGTCACGCCTTAACATCTCGTATGCCGTCTTCTGCTTGAAAAAAAAATTGGGGGGGGGGGGGGGGGGGGGGGGGGGGGGGGGGGGGGGGGGGGGGGGGGGGGGGGGGGGGGGGGG
>CAMHZO010000102.1:0-144 GCA_946190205.1 Streptococcus mitis
TCGGAAGAGCGTCGTGTAGGGAAAGAGTGTAGCTCCTAGTGTAGATCTCGGTGGTCGCCGTATCATTAAAAAAAAAATGGGGGGGGGGGGGGGGGGGGGGGGGGGGGGGGGGGGGGGGGGGGGGGGGGGGGGGGGGGGGGGGGG
>CAMHZO010000103.1:0-144 GCA_946190205.1 Streptococcus mitis
TCGGAAGAGCGTCGTGTAGGGAAAGAGTGTAGCTCCTAGTGTAGATCTCGGTGGTCGCCGTATCATTAAAAAAAAATTGGGGGGGGGGGGGGGGGGGGGGGGGGGGGGGGGGGGGGGGGGGGGGGGGGGGGGGGGGGGGGGGGG
>CAMHZO010000104.1:0-143 GCA_946190205.1 Streptococcus mitis
AGATCGGAAGAGCACACGTCTGAACTCCAGTCACGCCTTAACATCTCGTATGCCGTCTTCTGCTTGAAAAAAAAATGGGGGGGGGGGGGGGGGGGGGGGGGGGGGGGGGGGGGGGGGGGGGGGGGGGGGGGGGGGGGGGGGGG
>CAMHZO010000105.1:0-143 GCA_946190205.1 Streptococcus mitis
CCCCCCCCCCCCCCCCCCCCCCCCCCCCCCCCCCCCCCCCCCCCCCCCCCCCCCCCCCCCCCCCCCCCATTTTTTTTCAAGCAGAAGACGGCATACGAGATGTTAAGGCGTGACTGGAGTTCAGACGTGTGCTCTTCCGATCT
>CAMHZO010000106.1:0-143 GCA_946190205.1 Streptococcus mitis
CCCCCCCCCCCCCCCCCCCCCCCCCCCCCCCCCCCCCCCCCCCCCCCCCCCCCCCCCCCCCCCCCCATTTTTTTTTTCAAGCAGAAGACGGCATACGAGATGTTAAGGCGTGACTGGAGTTCAGACGTGTGCTCTTCCGATCT
>CAMHZO010000107.1:0-143 GCA_946190205.1 Streptococcus mitis
CCCCCCCCCCCCCCCCCCCCCCCCCCCCCCCCCCCCCCCCCCCCCCCCCCCCCCCCCCCCCCCCCCCTATTTTTTTTCAAGCAGAAGACGGCATACGAGATGTTAAGGCGTGACTGGAGTTCAGACGTGTGCTCTTCCGATCT
>CAMHZO010000108.1:0-143 GCA_946190205.1 Streptococcus mitis
CCCCCCCCCCCCCCCCCCCCCCCCCCCCCCCCCCCCCCCCCCCCCCCCCCCCCCCCCCCCCCCCCCTTTTTTTTTCACGCAGAAGACGGCATACGAGATGTTAAGGCGTGACTGGAGTTCAGACGTGTGCTCTTCCGATCTAA
>CAMHZO010000109.1:0-143 GCA_946190205.1 Streptococcus mitis
CCCCCCCCCCCCCCCCCCCCCCCCCCCCCCCCCCCCCCCCCCCCCCCCCCCCCCCCCCCCCCCCCTTTTTTTTTTCACGCAGAAGACGGCATACGAGATGTTAAGGCGTGACTGGAGTTCAGACGTGTGCTCTTCCGATCTAA
>CAMHZO010000110.1:0-142 GCA_946190205.1 Streptococcus mitis
CAGCATCAACAAGTGCGTCAGCCTCAGCATCAACAAGTGCCTCAGCATCAGCAAGCACAAGTGCGTCAGCATCAGCAAGCACAAGTGCGTCAGCCTCAGCAAGTACTAGCGCTTCAGCATCAGCATCAACAAGTGCTTCAGC
>CAMHZO010000111.1:0-141 GCA_946190205.1 Streptococcus mitis
CCCCCCCCCCCCCCCCCCCCCCCCCCCCCCCCCCCCCCCCCCCCCCCCCCCCCCCCCCCCCCCCCCTTTTTTTTTCAAGCAGAAGACGGCATACGAGATGTTAAGGCGTGACTGGAGTTCAGACGTGTGCTCTTCCGATCT
>CAMHZO010000112.1:0-141 GCA_946190205.1 Streptococcus mitis
CCCCCCCCCCCCCCCCCCCCCCCCCCCCCCCCCCCCCCCCCCCCCCCCCCCCCCCCCCCCCCCCCTTTTTTTTTTCAAGCAGAAGACGGCATACGAGATGTTAAGGCGTGACTGGAGTTCAGACGTGTGCTCTTCCGATCT
>CAMHZO010000113.1:0-140 GCA_946190205.1 Streptococcus mitis
CTTGTTGACGCTGAAGCCGATGCGCTTGTTGACGCTGAAGCCGATGCGCTTGTCGATGCTGATGCTGACGCACTTGTCGATGCTGATGCTGAAGCGCTTGTTGATGCTGATGCTGAAGCACTTGTTGATGCTGATGCTGA
>CAMHZO010000114.1:0-137 GCA_946190205.1 Streptococcus mitis
CCTTGTTCACCTTTGTCCCCTTTAGGTCCCTTGATGTTGCCTTCTTTGTCCCAGTTGCCATTATTCTTAACGAAGACGTCGCCTGTTTCTGTATTGACGTATTTATCACCGTCTTTACCTTGATTTGCTTCTGGGTT
>CAMHZO010000115.1:0-137 GCA_946190205.1 Streptococcus mitis
AAACCTTGAGCTCCATCCGCACCTTTAGGTCCTTGCGCACCTTCTGCACCTTTATCACCCTTAGGTCCCTTGATGTTGCCTTCTTTGTCCCAGTTGCCATTATTCTTAACGAAGACATCGCCTGTTTCTGTATTGAC
>CAMHZO010000116.1:0-137 GCA_946190205.1 Streptococcus mitis
AGTGCTTCAGCATCAGCATCAACAAGCGCTTCAGCATCAGCATCGACAAGTGCGTCAGCCTCAGCAAGTACTAGCGCGTCGGCTTCAGCGTCAACAAGCGCGTCAGCTTCAGCAAGCACAAGTGCGTCAGCATCAGC
>CAMHZO010000117.1:0-135 GCA_946190205.1 Streptococcus mitis
CTACGAAAAAGTTAAGACATCATTCAAGGATAAAGAAGGAAACGAAATTCCAGGAAATCCAAGTGAAGATGGTGAACAACCTAAGAAAGATATCCCAGGATACCGCTTCGTAGAGACTAAGAAACTTCCAAATGG
>CAMHZO010000118.1:0-134 GCA_946190205.1 Streptococcus mitis
GTCTTGAACGGCAAAGTTAACCCAGAAGCAAATCAAGGTAAAGACGGTGATAAATACGTCAATACAGAAACAGGCGATGTCTTCGTTAAGAATAATGGCAACTGGGACAAAGAAGGCAACATCAAGGGACCTAA
>CAMHZO010000119.1:0-134 GCA_946190205.1 Streptococcus mitis
TCACGTCCGTCACGACCTGCTGCGCCATCTCGTCCGTCGCGTCCTGGTAAACCTTGTGCTCCGTCTTGACCATCACGACCTTGAAGACCTTGTTCACCTTTGTCCCCTTTAGGTCCCTTGATGTTGCCTTCTTT
>CAMHZO010000120.1:0-134 GCA_946190205.1 Streptococcus mitis
GCTGAAGCGCTAGTACTTGCTGAGGCTGACGCACTTGTCGATGCTGATGCTGAAGCGCTTGTTGATGCTGAAGCTGACGCACTTGTGCTTGCTGAAGCTGACGCACTTGTCGATGCTGATGCTGACGCACTTGT
>CAMHZO010000121.1:0-134 GCA_946190205.1 Streptococcus mitis
GAAGCCGATGCGCTTGTGCTTGCTGAAGCCGATGCACTTGTTGACGCTGAGGCCGATGCGCTTGTGCTTGCTGAAGCCGATGCGCTTGTTGACGCTGAAGCCGACGCGCTAGTACTTGCTGAAGCCGATGCGCT
>CAMHZO010000122.1:0-133 GCA_946190205.1 Streptococcus mitis
CTTGTGCTTGCTGATGCTGAGGCACTTGTTGATGCTGATGCTGACGCACTTGTTGATGCTGAAGCCGATGCGCTTGTCGATGCTGATGCTGACGCACTTGTTGATGCTGAGGCCGATGCGCTTGTCGATGCTG
>CAMHZO010000123.1:0-131 GCA_946190205.1 Streptococcus mitis
AGCGCTTCAGCATCAGCATCGACAAGTGCGTCAGCCTCAGCAAGTACTAGCGCTTCAGCATCAGCATCAACAAGTGCCTCAGCATCAGCAAGCACAAGTGCGTCAGCATCAGCATCGACAAGTGCGTCAGC
>CAMHZO010000124.1:0-131 GCA_946190205.1 Streptococcus mitis
TCTCCTTTTTCACCTTTAGCACCTTGTGCTCCAGTGAGACCGCGTTCACCTTGGTCTCCTTTTTCACCTTTAGCACCTTGTGCTCCAGTGAGACCGCGTTCACCTTGGTCTCCTTTTTCACCTTTAGCACC
>CAMHZO010000125.1:0-131 GCA_946190205.1 Streptococcus mitis
AAACCTGAGTTCAATGGCGGAGTTAACGCTGCTGAAGCTGCTACTGCTGAAGAAAAACCTGAGTTCAATGGCGGAGTTAACGCTGCTGAAGCTGCTACTGCTGAAGAAAAACCTGAGTTCAATGGCGGAGT
>CAMHZO010000126.1:0-125 GCA_946190205.1 Streptococcus mitis
GCTGAAGCACTTGTTGATGCTGATGCTGAAGCGCTAGTACTTGCTGAGGCTGACGCACTTGTGCTTGCTGATGCTGAGGCACTTGTTGATGCTGAGGCTGACGCACTTGTTGATGCTGAAGCCGA
>CAMHZO010000127.1:0-119 GCA_946190205.1 Streptococcus mitis
TTTCCTTCTTTATCCTTGAATGATGTCTTAACTTTTTCGTAGACGTGCTCTGTATCTCCATTTGGAAGTTTCTTAGTCTCTACGAAGCGGTATCCTGGGATATCTTTCTTAGGTTGTTC
>CAMHZO010000128.1:0-119 GCA_946190205.1 Streptococcus mitis
TCAGCATCGACAAGCGCATCGGCTTCAGCAAGCACAAGTGCTTCAGCTTCAGCATCAACAAGCGCTTCAGCATCAGCATCGACAAGTGCGTCAGCCTCAGCAAGTACTAGCGCTTCAGC
>CAMHZO010000129.1:0-119 GCA_946190205.1 Streptococcus mitis
GCTGAAGCACTTGTTGATGCTGATGCTGAAGCGCTAGTACTTGCTGAGGCTGACGCACTTGTCGATGCTGATGCTGACGCACTTGTGCTTGCTGATGCTGAGGCACTTGTTGATGCTGA
>CAMHZO010000130.1:0-119 GCA_946190205.1 Streptococcus mitis
CTTGTGCTTGCTGATGCTGAGGCACTTGTTGATGCTGAGGCTGACGCACTTGTTGATGCTGAAGCCGATGCGCTTGTTGATGCTGAAGCCGATGCGCTTGTTGACGCTGAAGCCGATGC
>CAMHZO010000131.1:0-118 GCA_946190205.1 Streptococcus mitis
CAGCAAGTACTAGCGCGTCGGCTTCAGCAAGCACAAGCGCATCGGCTTCAGCAAGCACAAGCGCATCGGCTTCAGCAAGCACAAGCGCATCGGCTTCAGCATCAACAAGCGCATCGGC
>CAMHZO010000132.1:0-116 GCA_946190205.1 Streptococcus mitis
CCATCACGACCTTGAAGACCTTGTTCACCTTTGTCCCCTTTAGGTCCCTTGATGTTGCCTTCTTTGTCCCAGTTGCCGTTATTCTTAACGAAGACGTCGCCTGTTTCTGTATTGAC
>CAMHZO010000133.1:0-116 GCA_946190205.1 Streptococcus mitis
GCAAGTACAAGCGCGTCAGCCTCAGCATCGACAAGTGCTTCAGCATCAGCATCAACAAGTGCGTCAGCATCAGCATCGACAAGCGCATCGGCCTCAGCATCAACAAGTGCGTCAGC
>CAMHZO010000134.1:0-116 GCA_946190205.1 Streptococcus mitis
CTTGTGCTTGCTGATGCTGAGGCACTTGTTGATGCTGAGGCTGACGCACTTGTTGATGCTGAAGCCGATGCGCTTGTGCTTGCTGAAGCCGATGCACTTGTTGACGCTGAGGCCGA
>CAMHZO010000135.1:0-116 GCA_946190205.1 Streptococcus mitis
GCTGAAGCACTTGTCGATGCTGATGCTGACGCGCTTGTGCTTGCTGAAGCCGATGCGCTTGTTGACGCTGAAGCCGATGCACTTGTTGATGCTGATGCTGAAGCACTTGTTGATGC
>CAMHZO010000136.1:0-116 GCA_946190205.1 Streptococcus mitis
CTTGTTGATGCTGAAGCTGACGCACTTGTGCTTGCTGAAGCTGACGCACTTGTCGATGCTGATGCTGACGCACTTGTGCTTGCTGATGCTGAGGCACTTGTTGATGCTGATGCTGA
>CAMHZO010000137.1:0-113 GCA_946190205.1 Streptococcus mitis
GCTGATGCTGACGCACTTGTGCTTGCTGAAGCTGACGCGCTTGTTGACGCTGAAGCCGACGCGCTAGTACTTGCTGAAGCCGATGCGCTTGTTGACGCTGAAGCCGATGCACT
>CAMHZO010000138.1:0-110 GCA_946190205.1 Streptococcus mitis
GCTGACGCACTTGTCGATGCTGATGCTGAAGCGCTTGTTGATGCTGATGCTGAAGCACTTGTTGATGCTGATGCTGAAGCGCTAGTACTTGCTGAGGCTGACGCACTTGT
>CAMHZO010000139.1:0-110 GCA_946190205.1 Streptococcus mitis
GCTGACGCACTTGTCGATGCTGATGCTGACGCACTTGTGCTTGCTGATGCTGAGGCACTTGTTGATGCTGATGCTGACGCACTTGTTGATGCTGAAGCCGATGCGCTTGT
>CAMHZO010000140.1:0-110 GCA_946190205.1 Streptococcus mitis
TGTGCTCCAGTTAGACCGCGTTCGCCTCGGTCCCCTTTTTCACCTTTAGCACCTTGTGCTCCAGTTAGACCGCGTTCGCCTCGGTCCCCTTTTTCACCTTTAGCACCTTG
>CAMHZO010000141.1:0-110 GCA_946190205.1 Streptococcus mitis
TCAGCAAGCACAAGCGCATCGGCTTCAGCATCAACAAGCGCATCGGCTTCAGCGTCAACAAGCGCATCGGCTTCAGCGTCAACAAGCGCTTCAGCTTCAGCAAGTACAAG
>CAMHZO010000142.1:0-107 GCA_946190205.1 Streptococcus mitis
TCGGCTTCAGCAAGCACAAGCGCATCGGCTTCAGCAAGCACAAGCGCATCGGCTTCAGCATCAACAAGCGCATCGGCTTCAGCGTCAACAAGCGCATCGGCTTCAGC
>CAMHZO010000143.1:0-107 GCA_946190205.1 Streptococcus mitis
AGCGCGTCGGCTTCAGCGTCAACAAGCGCGTCAGCTTCAGCAAGCACAAGTGCGTCAGCATCAGCATCGACAAGCGCATCGGCTTCAGCGTCAACAAGCGCATCGGC
>CAMHZO010000144.1:0-107 GCA_946190205.1 Streptococcus mitis
TCAGCATCAGCATCAACAAGTGCGTCAGCATCAGCATCGACAAGCGCATCGGCCTCAGCATCAACAAGTGCGTCAGCATCAGCATCGACAAGCGCATCGGCTTCAGC
>CAMHZO010000145.1:0-107 GCA_946190205.1 Streptococcus mitis
ACAAGCGCATCGGCCTCAGCGTCAACAAGTGCATCGGCTTCAGCGTCAACAAGCGCATCGGCTTCAGCATCAACAAGCGCATCGGCTTCAGCATCAACAAGTGCGTC
>CAMHZO010000146.1:0-107 GCA_946190205.1 Streptococcus mitis
GCTGAAGCACTTGTCGATGCTGATGCTGACGCGCTTGTGCTTGCTGAAGCCGATGCGCTTGTTGACGCTGAAGCCGACGCGCTAGTACTTGCTGAAGCCGATGCGCT
>CAMHZO010000147.1:0-104 GCA_946190205.1 Streptococcus mitis
GGGGGGGGGGGGGGGGGGGGGGGGGGCGGGGGGGGGGGGGGGGGGGGGGGGGGCGGGGGGGGGGGGGGGGGGGGGGGGGGCGGGGGGGGGGGGGGGGGGGGGGG
>CAMHZO010000148.1:0-103 GCA_946190205.1 Streptococcus mitis
TTTTTTTTCAAGCAGAAGACGGCATACGAGATGTTAAGGCGTGACTGGAGTTCAGACGTGTGCTCTTCCGATCTCGGAAGAGCGTCGTGTAGGGAAAGAGTGT
>CAMHZO010000149.1:0-100 GCA_946190205.1 Streptococcus mitis
CAGCATCAACAAGTGCGTCAGCCTCAGCATCAACAAGTGCCTCAGCATCAGCAAGCACAAGTGCGTCAGCATCAGCATCGACAAGTGCGTCAGCCTCAGC
>CAMHZO010000150.1:0-98 GCA_946190205.1 Streptococcus mitis
CCTTGTTCACCTTTGTCCCCTTTAGGTCCCTTGATGTTGCCTTCTTTGTCCCAGTTGCCATTATTCTTAACGAAGACATCGCCTGTTTCTGTATTGAC
>CAMHZO010000151.1:0-98 GCA_946190205.1 Streptococcus mitis
GAAGCCGATGCGCTTGTGCTTGCTGAAGCCGATGCACTTGTTGACGCTGAGGCCGATGCGCTTGTGCTTGCTGAAGCTGAAGCACTTGTTGATGCTGA
>CAMHZO010000152.1:0-95 GCA_946190205.1 Streptococcus mitis
CCATCACGACCTTGAAGACCTTGTTCACCTTTGTCCCCTTTAGGTCCCTTGATGTTGCCTTCTTTGTCCCAGTTGCCATTATTCTTAACGAAGAC
>CAMHZO010000153.1:0-95 GCA_946190205.1 Streptococcus mitis
GCGCTAGTACTTGCTGAGGCTGACGCACTTGTCGATGCTGATGCTGAAGCGCTTGTTGATGCTGATGCTGAAGCACTTGTTGATGCTGATGCTGA
>CAMHZO010000154.1:0-95 GCA_946190205.1 Streptococcus mitis
GCGCTTGTGCTTGCTGAAGCCGATGCGCTTGTTGACGCTGAAGCCGACGCGCTAGTACTTGCTGAAGCCGATGCGCTTGTTGACGCTGAAGCCGA
>CAMHZO010000155.1:0-94 GCA_946190205.1 Streptococcus mitis
GCCGATGCGCTTGTTGATGCTGAAGCCGATGCGCTTGTGCTTGCTGAAGCCGATGCGCTTGTGCTTGCTGAAGCCGACGCGCTAGTACTTGCTG
>CAMHZO010000156.1:0-92 GCA_946190205.1 Streptococcus mitis
TCAGCATCAGCATCGACAAGTGCGTCAGCCTCAGCAAGTACTAGCGCTTCAGCATCAGCATCAACAAGTGCTTCAGCATCAGCATCAACAAG
>CAMHZO010000157.1:0-92 GCA_946190205.1 Streptococcus mitis
CTTGTTGATGCTGATGCTGAAGCACTTGTTGATGCTGATGCTGAAGCGCTAGTACTTGCTGAGGCTGACGCACTTGTGCTTGCTGATGCTGA
>CAMHZO010000158.1:0-92 GCA_946190205.1 Streptococcus mitis
CCAAGTGAAGATGGTGAACAACCTAAGAAAGATATCCCAGGATACCGCTTCGTAGAGACTAAGAAACTTCCAAATGGCGATACAGAGCACGT
>CAMHZO010000159.1:0-92 GCA_946190205.1 Streptococcus mitis
ACGTGCTCTGTATCTCCATTTGGAAGTTTCTTAGTCTCTACGAAGCGGTATCCTGGGATATCTTTCTTAGGTTGTTCACCATCTTCACTTGG
>CAMHZO010000160.1:0-92 GCA_946190205.1 Streptococcus mitis
ACGTGCTCTGTATCTCCATTTGGAAGTTTCTTAGTCTCTACGAAGCGGTATCCTGGGATATCTTTCTTAGGTTGTTCGCCATCTTCACTTGG
>CAMHZO010000161.1:0-89 GCA_946190205.1 Streptococcus mitis
GCTCCGTCTTGACCATCACGACCTTGAAGACCTTGTTCACCTTTGTCCCCTTTAGGTCCCTTGATGTTGCCTTCTTTGTCCCAGTTGCC
>CAMHZO010000162.1:0-89 GCA_946190205.1 Streptococcus mitis
TCAGCATCAACAAGCGCTTCAGCATCAGCATCGACAAGTGCGTCAGCCTCAGCAAGTACTAGCGCTTCAGCATCAGCATCAACAAGTGC
>CAMHZO010000163.1:0-89 GCA_946190205.1 Streptococcus mitis
GCTGATGCTGAAGCGCTAGTACTTGCTGAGGCTGACGCACTTGTCGATGCTGATGCTGAAGCGCTTGTTGATGCTGATGCTGAAGCACT
>CAMHZO010000164.1:0-89 GCA_946190205.1 Streptococcus mitis
GCTTCAGCAAGCACAAGCGCATCGGCCTCAGCGTCAACAAGTGCATCGGCTTCAGCAAGCACAAGCGCATCGGCTTCAGCATCAACAAG
>CAMHZO010000165.1:0-89 GCA_946190205.1 Streptococcus mitis
GTCGATGCTGAGGCTGACGCGCTTGTACTTGCTGAAGCTGAAGCGCTTGTTGACGCTGAAGCCGATGCGCTTGTTGACGCTGAAGCCGA
>CAMHZO010000166.1:0-86 GCA_946190205.1 Streptococcus mitis
AAAAAAAATTGGGGGGGGGGGGGGGGGGGGGGGGGGGGGGGGGGGGGGGGGGGGGGGGGGGGGGGGGGGGGGGGGGGGGGGGGGGG
>CAMHZO010000167.1:0-86 GCA_946190205.1 Streptococcus mitis
GCTGACGCACTTGTGCTTGCTGATGCTGAGGCACTTGTTGATGCTGAGGCTGACGCACTTGTTGATGCTGAAGCCGATGCGCTTGT
>CAMHZO010000168.1:0-86 GCA_946190205.1 Streptococcus mitis
AAAAAAAAGAGGGGGGGGGGGGGGGGGGGGGGGGGGGGGGGGGGGGGGGGGGGGGGGGGGGGGGGGGGGGGGGGGGGGGGGGGGGG
>CAMHZO010000169.1:0-86 GCA_946190205.1 Streptococcus mitis
ACAAGCGCATCGGCCTCAGCGTCAACAAGTGCATCGGCTTCAGCAAGCACAAGCGCATCGGCTTCAGCATCAACAAGTGCGTCAGC
>CAMHZO010000170.1:0-86 GCA_946190205.1 Streptococcus mitis
TCAGCGTCAACAAGCGCATCGGCCTCAGCGTCAACAAGTGCATCGGCTTCAGCAAGCACAAGCGCATCGGCTTCAGCATCAACAAG
>CAMHZO010000171.1:0-85 GCA_946190205.1 Streptococcus mitis
CCCCCCCCCCCCCCCCCCCCCCCCCCCCCCCCCCCCCCCCCCCCCCCCCCCCCCCCCCCCCCCCCCCCCCCCCCCCTATTTTTTT
>CAMHZO010000172.1:0-85 GCA_946190205.1 Streptococcus mitis
CCCCCCCCCCCCCCCCCCCCCCCCCCCCCCCCCCCCCCCCCCCCCCCCCCCCCCCCCCCCCCCCCCCCCCCCCCCATATTTTTTT
>CAMHZO010000173.1:0-85 GCA_946190205.1 Streptococcus mitis
CAGCATCGACAAGCGCATCGGCCTCAGCATCAACAAGTGCGTCAGCATCAGCATCGACAAGCGCATCGGCTTCAGCAAGCACAAG
>CAMHZO010000174.1:0-84 GCA_946190205.1 Streptococcus mitis
CCCCCCCCCCCCCCCCCCCCCCCCCCCCCCCCCCCCCCCCCCCCCCCCCCCCCCCCCCCCCCCCCCCCCCCCCCCATTTTTTTT
>CAMHZO010000175.1:0-84 GCA_946190205.1 Streptococcus mitis
TGCTGATGCTGACGCACTTGTGCTTGCTGATGCTGAGGCACTTGTTGATGCTGAGGCTGACGCACTTGTTGATGCTGAAGCCGA
>CAMHZO010000176.1:0-83 GCA_946190205.1 Streptococcus mitis
AAAAAAAAGGGGGGGGGGGGGGGGGGGGGGGGGGGGGGGGGGGGGGGGGGGGGGGGGGGGGGGGGGGGGGGGGGGGGGGGGGG
>CAMHZO010000177.1:0-83 GCA_946190205.1 Streptococcus mitis
TCAGCTTCAGCATCAACAAGCGCTTCAGCATCAGCATCGACAAGTGCGTCAGCCTCAGCAAGTACTAGCGCTTCAGCATCAGC
>CAMHZO010000178.1:0-83 GCA_946190205.1 Streptococcus mitis
GCTGACGCGCTTGTACTTGCTGAAGCTGAAGCGCTTGTTGACGCTGAAGCCGATGCGCTTGTTGACGCTGAAGCCGATGCGCT
>CAMHZO010000179.1:0-83 GCA_946190205.1 Streptococcus mitis
TCAGCATCAGCATCAACAAGTGCCTCAGCATCAGCAAGCACAAGTGCGTCAGCATCAGCATCGACAAGTGCGTCAGCCTCAGC
>CAMHZO010000180.1:0-83 GCA_946190205.1 Streptococcus mitis
CTTGTCGATGCTGATGCTGACGCACTTGTGCTTGCTGAAGCTGACGCGCTTGTTGACGCTGAAGCCGACGCGCTAGTACTTGC
>CAMHZO010000181.1:0-83 GCA_946190205.1 Streptococcus mitis
TCAGCATCAGCATCGACAAGCGCATCGGCTTCAGCAAGCACAAGTGCTTCAGCTTCAGCATCAACAAGCGCTTCAGCATCAGC
>CAMHZO010000182.1:0-80 GCA_946190205.1 Streptococcus mitis
AGCGCTTCAGCATCAGCATCGACAAGTGCGTCAGCCTCAGCAAGTACTAGCGCTTCAGCATCAGCATCAACAAGTGCTTC
>CAMHZO010000183.1:0-80 GCA_946190205.1 Streptococcus mitis
GATGCTGATGCTGACGCACTTGTGCTTGCTGAAGCTGACGCGCTTGTTGACGCTGAAGCCGACGCGCTAGTACTTGCTGA
>CAMHZO010000184.1:0-80 GCA_946190205.1 Streptococcus mitis
CCATTTTTTTTCAAGCAGAAGACGGCATACGAGATGTTAAGGCGTGACTGGAGTTCAGACGTGTGCTCTTCCGATCTCGG
>CAMHZO010000185.1:0-80 GCA_946190205.1 Streptococcus mitis
ACTAGCGCGTCGGCTTCAGCGTCAACAAGCGCGTCAGCTTCAGCAAGCACAAGTGCGTCAGCATCAGCATCGACAAGCGC
>CAMHZO010000186.1:0-80 GCA_946190205.1 Streptococcus mitis
CTATTTTTTTTCAAGCAGAAGACGGCATACGAGATGTTAAGGCGTGACTGGAGTTCAGACGTGTGCTCTTCCGATCTGAA
>CAMHZO010000187.1:0-79 GCA_946190205.1 Streptococcus mitis
AGATCGGAAGAGCGTCGTGTAGGGAAAGAGTGTAGCTCCTAGTGTAGATCTCGGTGGTCGCCGTATCATTAAAAAAAAA
>CAMHZO010000188.1:0-79 GCA_946190205.1 Streptococcus mitis
TGAAAAAAAAAGGGGGGGGGGGGGGGGGGGGGGGGGGGGGGGGGGGGGGGGGGGGGGGGGGGGGGGGGGGGGGGGGGGG
>CAMHZO010000189.1:0-79 GCA_946190205.1 Streptococcus mitis
TGAAAAAAAAAAGGGGGGGGGGGGGGGGGGGGGGGGGGGGGGGGGGGGGGGGGGGGGGGGGGGGGGGGGGGGGGGGGGG
>CAMHZO010000190.1:0-79 GCA_946190205.1 Streptococcus mitis
TTTTAGATCGGAAGAGCACACGTCTGAACTCCAGTCACGCCTTAACATCTCGTATGCCGTCTTCTGCTTGAAAAAAAAA
>CAMHZO010000191.1:0-79 GCA_946190205.1 Streptococcus mitis
TTTTTTTTTCAAGCAGAAGACGGCATACGAGATGTTAAGGCGTGACTGGAGTTCAGACGTGTGCTCTTCCGATCTTATC
>CAMHZO010000192.1:0-79 GCA_946190205.1 Streptococcus mitis
AAAAGATCGGAAGAGCACACGTCTGAACTCCAGTCACGCCTTAACATCTCGTATGCCGTCTTCTGCTTGAAAAAAAATG
>CAMHZO010000193.1:0-79 GCA_946190205.1 Streptococcus mitis
TATTTTTTTCAAGCAGAAGACGGCATACGAGATGTTAAGGCGTGACTGGAGTTCAGACGTGTGCTCTTCCGATCTAAAA
>CAMHZO010000194.1:0-78 GCA_946190205.1 Streptococcus mitis
GGGGGGGGGGGGGGGGGGGGGGGGGGGGGGGGGGGGGGGGGGGGGGGGGGGGGGGGGGGGGGGGGGGGGGGGGGGGGG
>CAMHZO010000195.1:0-78 GCA_946190205.1 Streptococcus mitis
AAGGGGGGGGGGGGGGGGGGGGGGGGGGGGGGGGGGGGGGGGGGGGGGGGGGGGGGGGGGGGGGGGGGGGGGGGGGGG
>CAMHZO010000196.1:0-78 GCA_946190205.1 Streptococcus mitis
TTTTTTTTTTTTTTTTTTTTTTTTTTTTTTTTTTTTTTTTTTTTTTTTTTTTTTTTTTTTTTTTTTTTTTTTTTTTTT
>CAMHZO010000197.1:0-78 GCA_946190205.1 Streptococcus mitis
AAAAAAAAAGGGGGGGGGGGGGGGGGGGGGGGGGGGGGGGGGGGGGGGGGGGGGGGGGGGGGGGGGGGGGGGGGGGGG
>CAMHZO010000198.1:0-78 GCA_946190205.1 Streptococcus mitis
ATCGGAAGAGCGTCGTGTAGGGAAAGAGTGTAGCTCCTAGTGTAGATCTCGGTGGTCGCCGTATCATTAAAAAAAAAA
>CAMHZO010000199.1:0-78 GCA_946190205.1 Streptococcus mitis
AGGGGGGGGGGGGGGGGGGGGGGGGGGGGGGGGGGGGGGGGGGGGGGGGGGGGGGGGGGGGGGGGGGGGGGGGGGGGG
>CAMHZO010000200.1:0-78 GCA_946190205.1 Streptococcus mitis
AAAAAAAAAAGGGGGGGGGGGGGGGGGGGGGGGGGGGGGGGGGGGGGGGGGGGGGGGGGGGGGGGGGGGGGGGGGGGG
>CAMHZO010000201.1:0-78 GCA_946190205.1 Streptococcus mitis
ATTTTTTTTTAATGATACGGCGACCACCGAGATCTACACTAGGAGCTACACTCTTTCCCTACACGACGCTCTTCCGAT
>CAMHZO010000202.1:0-78 GCA_946190205.1 Streptococcus mitis
CCCCCCCCCCCCCCCCCCCCCCCCCCCCCCCCCCCCCCCCCCCCCCCCCCCCCCCCCCCCCCCCCCCCCCCCCCCCAT
>CAMHZO010000203.1:0-78 GCA_946190205.1 Streptococcus mitis
CCCCCCCCCCCCCCCCCCCCCCCCCCCCCCCCCCCCCCCCCCCCCCCCCCCCCCCCCCCCCCCCCCCCATTTTTTTTT
>CAMHZO010000204.1:0-78 GCA_946190205.1 Streptococcus mitis
TAGATCGGAAGAGCACACGTCTGAACTCCAGTCACGCCTTAACATCTCGTATGCCGTCTTCTGCTTGAAAAAAAAAAG
>CAMHZO010000205.1:0-78 GCA_946190205.1 Streptococcus mitis
TGGGGGGGGGGGGGGGGGGGGGGGGGGGGGGGGGGGGGGGGGGGGGGGGGGGGGGGGGGGGGGGGGGGGGGGGGGGGG
>CAMHZO010000206.1:0-78 GCA_946190205.1 Streptococcus mitis
TAGATCGGAAGAGCACACGTCTGAACTCCAGTCACGCCTTAACATCTCGTATGCCGTCTTCTGCTTGAAAAAAAAAGG
>CAMHZO010000207.1:0-78 GCA_946190205.1 Streptococcus mitis
CTTTTTTTTTTCAAGCAGAAGACGGCATACGAGATGTTAAGGCGTGACTGGAGTTCAGACGTGTGCTCTTCCGATCTT
>CAMHZO010000208.1:0-78 GCA_946190205.1 Streptococcus mitis
CTTTTTTTTTTCAAGCAGAAGACGGCATACGAGATGTTAAGGCGTGACTGGAGTTCAGACGTGTGCTCTTCCGATCTG
>CAMHZO010000209.1:0-78 GCA_946190205.1 Streptococcus mitis
AAGATCGGAAGAGCACACGTCTGAACTCCAGTCACGCCTTAACATCTCGTATGCCGTCTTCTGCTTGAAAAAAAAAGG
>CAMHZO010000210.1:0-78 GCA_946190205.1 Streptococcus mitis
GAGATCGGAAGAGCACACGTCTGAACTCCAGTCACGCCTTAACATCTCGTATGCCGTCTTCTGCTTGAAAAAAAAAAG
>CAMHZO010000211.1:0-78 GCA_946190205.1 Streptococcus mitis
TTTTTTTTTTCAAGCAGAAGACGGCATACGAGATGTTAAGGCGTGACTGGAGTTCAGACGTGTGCTCTTCCGATCTAA
>CAMHZO010000212.1:0-78 GCA_946190205.1 Streptococcus mitis
CCTTTTTTTTTCAAGCAGAAGACGGCATACGAGATGTTAAGGCGTGACTGGAGTTCAGACGTGTGCTCTTCCGATCTG
>CAMHZO010000213.1:0-78 GCA_946190205.1 Streptococcus mitis
GAGATCGGAAGAGCACACGTCTGAACTCCAGTCACGCCTTAACATCTCGTATGCCGTCTTCTGCTTGAAAAAAAAAGG
>CAMHZO010000214.1:0-78 GCA_946190205.1 Streptococcus mitis
TTAGATCGGAAGAGCACACGTCTGAACTCCAGTCACGCCTTAACATCTCGTATGCCGTCTTCTGCTTGAAAAAAAAAG
>CAMHZO010000215.1:0-78 GCA_946190205.1 Streptococcus mitis
TTTTTTTTTTCAAGCAGAAGACGGCATACGAGATGTTAAGGCGTGACTGGAGTTCAGACGTGTGCTCTTCCGATCTTT
>CAMHZO010000216.1:0-78 GCA_946190205.1 Streptococcus mitis
CATTTTTTTTTCAAGCAGAAGACGGCATACGAGATGTTAAGGCGTGACTGGAGTTCAGACGTGTGCTCTTCCGATCTA
>CAMHZO010000217.1:0-78 GCA_946190205.1 Streptococcus mitis
CATTTTTTTTTCAAGCAGAAGACGGCATACGAGATGTTAAGGCGTGACTGGAGTTCAGACGTGTGCTCTTCCGATCTT
>CAMHZO010000218.1:0-78 GCA_946190205.1 Streptococcus mitis
AAAAGATCGGAAGAGCACACGTCTGAACTCCAGTCACGCCTTAACATCTCGTATGCCGTCTTCTGCTTGAAAAAAAAA
>CAMHZO010000219.1:0-78 GCA_946190205.1 Streptococcus mitis
TTTTTTTTTCAAGCAGAAGACGGCATACGAGATGTTAAGGCGTGACTGGAGTTCAGACGTGTGCTCTTCCGATCTATT
>CAMHZO010000220.1:0-78 GCA_946190205.1 Streptococcus mitis
AAAGATCGGAAGAGCACACGTCTGAACTCCAGTCACGCCTTAACATCTCGTATGCCGTCTTCTGCTTGAAAAAAAAAG
>CAMHZO010000221.1:0-78 GCA_946190205.1 Streptococcus mitis
TTTTTTTTTTCAAGCAGAAGACGGCATACGAGATGTTAAGGCGTGACTGGAGTTCAGACGTGTGCTCTTCCGATCTAT
>CAMHZO010000222.1:0-78 GCA_946190205.1 Streptococcus mitis
TTTTTTTTTTCAAGCAGAAGACGGCATACGAGATGTTAAGGCGTGACTGGAGTTCAGACGTGTGCTCTTCCGATCTCA
>CAMHZO010000223.1:0-78 GCA_946190205.1 Streptococcus mitis
GAGATCGGAAGAGCACACGTCTGAACTCCAGTCACGCCTTAACATCTCGTATGCCGTCTTCTGCTTGAAAAAAAAATG
>CAMHZO010000224.1:0-78 GCA_946190205.1 Streptococcus mitis
TTTTTTTTTTCAAGCAGAAGACGGCATACGAGATGTTAAGGCGTGACTGGAGTTCAGACGTGTGCTCTTCCGATCTGA
>CAMHZO010000225.1:0-78 GCA_946190205.1 Streptococcus mitis
CCCCCCCCCCCCCCCCCCCCCCCCCCCCCCCCCCCCCCCCCCCCCCCCCCCCCCCCCCCCCCCCCCCCTATTTTTTTT
>CAMHZO010000226.1:0-78 GCA_946190205.1 Streptococcus mitis
CTTTTTTTTTCAAGCAGAAGACGGCATACGAGATGTTAAGGCGTGACTGGAGTTCAGACGTGTGCTCTTCCGATCTAT
>CAMHZO010000227.1:0-78 GCA_946190205.1 Streptococcus mitis
CCCCCCCCCCCCCCCCCCCCCCCCCCCCCCCCCCCCCCCCCCCCCCCCCCCCCCCCCCCCCCCCCCCATTTTTTTTTT
>CAMHZO010000228.1:0-78 GCA_946190205.1 Streptococcus mitis
TTTTTTTTTCAAGCAGAAGACGGCATACGAGATGTTAAGGCGTGACTGGAGTTCAGACGTGTGCTCTTCCGATCTAAG
>CAMHZO010000229.1:0-78 GCA_946190205.1 Streptococcus mitis
TTTTTTTTTTCAAGCAGAAGACGGCATACGAGATGTTAAGGCGTGACTGGAGTTCAGACGTGTGCTCTTCCGATCTCT
>CAMHZO010000230.1:0-78 GCA_946190205.1 Streptococcus mitis
TTTTTTTTTTCAAGCAGAAGACGGCATACGAGATGTTAAGGCGTGACTGGAGTTCAGACGTGTGCTCTTCCGATCTAG
>CAMHZO010000231.1:0-78 GCA_946190205.1 Streptococcus mitis
TTTTTTTTTTCAAGCAGAAGACGGCATACGAGATGTTAAGGCGTGACTGGAGTTCAGACGTGTGCTCTTCCGATCTTG
>CAMHZO010000232.1:0-78 GCA_946190205.1 Streptococcus mitis
TTTTTTTTTTCAAGCAGAAGACGGCATACGAGATGTTAAGGCGTGACTGGAGTTCAGACGTGTGCTCTTCCGATCTGT
>CAMHZO010000233.1:0-78 GCA_946190205.1 Streptococcus mitis
TTTTTTTTTCAAGCAGAAGACGGCATACGAGATGTTAAGGCGTGACTGGAGTTCAGACGTGTGCTCTTCCGATCTGAA
>CAMHZO010000234.1:0-78 GCA_946190205.1 Streptococcus mitis
GTGGGGGGGGGGGGGGGGGGGGGGGGGGGGGGGGGGGGGGGGGGGGGGGGGGGGGGGGGGGGGGGGGGGGGGGGGGGG
>CAMHZO010000235.1:0-78 GCA_946190205.1 Streptococcus mitis
TAAGATCGGAAGAGCACACGTCTGAACTCCAGTCACGCCTTAACATCTCGTATGCCGTCTTCTGCTTGAAAAAAAAAA
>CAMHZO010000236.1:0-78 GCA_946190205.1 Streptococcus mitis
TGAGATCGGAAGAGCACACGTCTGAACTCCAGTCACGCCTTAACATCTCGTATGCCGTCTTCTGCTTGAAAAAAAAAG
>CAMHZO010000237.1:0-78 GCA_946190205.1 Streptococcus mitis
CATTTTTTTTTCAAGCAGAAGACGGCATACGAGATGTTAAGGCGTGACTGGAGTTCAGACGTGTGCTCTTCCGATCTG
>CAMHZO010000238.1:0-78 GCA_946190205.1 Streptococcus mitis
TCAGATCGGAAGAGCACACGTCTGAACTCCAGTCACGCCTTAACATCTCGTATGCCGTCTTCTGCTTGAAAAAAAAAG
>CAMHZO010000239.1:0-78 GCA_946190205.1 Streptococcus mitis
TTTTTTTTTTCAAGCAGAAGACGGCATACGAGATGTTAAGGCGTGACTGGAGTTCAGACGTGTGCTCTTCCGATCTTC
>CAMHZO010000240.1:0-78 GCA_946190205.1 Streptococcus mitis
CTTTTTTTTTCAAGCAGAAGACGGCATACGAGATGTTAAGGCGTGACTGGAGTTCAGACGTGTGCTCTTCCGATCTAG
>CAMHZO010000241.1:0-78 GCA_946190205.1 Streptococcus mitis
CTTTTTTTTTCAAGCAGAAGACGGCATACGAGATGTTAAGGCGTGACTGGAGTTCAGACGTGTGCTCTTCCGATCTTG
>CAMHZO010000242.1:0-78 GCA_946190205.1 Streptococcus mitis
ACTTTTTTTTTCAAGCAGAAGACGGCATACGAGATGTTAAGGCGTGACTGGAGTTCAGACGTGTGCTCTTCCGATCTA
>CAMHZO010000243.1:0-78 GCA_946190205.1 Streptococcus mitis
TTAGATCGGAAGAGCACACGTCTGAACTCCAGTCACGCCTTAACATCTCGTATGCCGTCTTCTGCTTGAAAAAAAAAT
>CAMHZO010000244.1:0-78 GCA_946190205.1 Streptococcus mitis
TAAGATCGGAAGAGCACACGTCTGAACTCCAGTCACGCCTTAACATCTCGTATGCCGTCTTCTGCTTGAAAAAAAAAG
>CAMHZO010000245.1:0-78 GCA_946190205.1 Streptococcus mitis
TTTTTTTTTTCAAGCAGAAGACGGCATACGAGATGTTAAGGCGTGACTGGAGTTCAGACGTGTGCTCTTCCGATCTAC
>CAMHZO010000246.1:0-78 GCA_946190205.1 Streptococcus mitis
TTTTTTTTTTCAAGCAGAAGACGGCATACGAGATGTTAAGGCGTGACTGGAGTTCAGACGTGTGCTCTTCCGATCTGG
>CAMHZO010000247.1:0-78 GCA_946190205.1 Streptococcus mitis
CCCCCCCCCCCCCCCCCCCCCCCCCCCCCCCCCCCCCCCCCCCCCCCCCCCCCCCCCCCCCCCCCCCAATTTTTTTTT
>CAMHZO010000248.1:0-78 GCA_946190205.1 Streptococcus mitis
GCAGATCGGAAGAGCACACGTCTGAACTCCAGTCACGCCTTAACATCTCGTATGCCGTCTTCTGCTTGAAAAAAAAAA
>CAMHZO010000249.1:0-78 GCA_946190205.1 Streptococcus mitis
TTTTTTTTTTCAAGCAGAAGACGGCATACGAGATGTTAAGGCGTGACTGGAGTTCAGACGTGTGCTCTTCCGATCTCC
>CAMHZO010000250.1:0-78 GCA_946190205.1 Streptococcus mitis
TGCTGAAGCCGATGCGCTTGTCGATGCTGATGCTGACGCACTTGTTGATGCTGAGGCCGATGCGCTTGTCGATGCTGA
>CAMHZO010000251.1:0-78 GCA_946190205.1 Streptococcus mitis
TAGATCGGAAGAGCACACGTCTGAACTCCAGTCACGCCTTAACATCTCGTATGCCGTCTTCTGCTTGAAAAAAAAAAT
>CAMHZO010000252.1:0-78 GCA_946190205.1 Streptococcus mitis
CTTTTTTTTTCAAGCAGAAGACGGCATACGAGATGTTAAGGCGTGACTGGAGTTCAGACGTGTGCTCTTCCGATCTGT
>CAMHZO010000253.1:0-78 GCA_946190205.1 Streptococcus mitis
CTTTTTTTTTCAAGCAGAAGACGGCATACGAGATGTTAAGGCGTGACTGGAGTTCAGACGTGTGCTCTTCCGATCTCT
>CAMHZO010000254.1:0-78 GCA_946190205.1 Streptococcus mitis
ATTTTTTTTTCAAGCAGAAGACGGCATACGAGATGTTAAGGCGTGACTGGAGTTCAGACGTGTGCTCTTCCGATCTTT
>CAMHZO010000255.1:0-78 GCA_946190205.1 Streptococcus mitis
ATTTTTTTTTCAAGCAGAAGACGGCATACGAGATGTTAAGGCGTGACTGGAGTTCAGACGTGTGCTCTTCCGATCTAT
>CAMHZO010000256.1:0-78 GCA_946190205.1 Streptococcus mitis
TGAGATCGGAAGAGCACACGTCTGAACTCCAGTCACGCCTTAACATCTCGTATGCCGTCTTCTGCTTGAAAAAAAAAT
>CAMHZO010000257.1:0-78 GCA_946190205.1 Streptococcus mitis
GAAGATCGGAAGAGCACACGTCTGAACTCCAGTCACGCCTTAACATCTCGTATGCCGTCTTCTGCTTGAAAAAAAAAG
>CAMHZO010000258.1:0-78 GCA_946190205.1 Streptococcus mitis
TTTTTTTTTTCAAGCAGAAGACGGCATACGAGATGTTAAGGCGTGACTGGAGTTCAGACGTGTGCTCTTCCGATCTCG
>CAMHZO010000259.1:0-78 GCA_946190205.1 Streptococcus mitis
ATTTTTTTTTTCAAGCAGAAGACGGCATACGAGATGTTAAGGCGTGACTGGAGTTCAGACGTGTGCTCTTCCGATCTT
>CAMHZO010000260.1:0-78 GCA_946190205.1 Streptococcus mitis
GTAGATCGGAAGAGCACACGTCTGAACTCCAGTCACGCCTTAACATCTCGTATGCCGTCTTCTGCTTGAAAAAAAAAG
>CAMHZO010000261.1:0-78 GCA_946190205.1 Streptococcus mitis
TAAGATCGGAAGAGCACACGTCTGAACTCCAGTCACGCCTTAACATCTCGTATGCCGTCTTCTGCTTGAAAAAAAAAT
>CAMHZO010000262.1:0-78 GCA_946190205.1 Streptococcus mitis
CTTTTTTTTTCAAGCAGAAGACGGCATACGAGATGTTAAGGCGTGACTGGAGTTCAGACGTGTGCTCTTCCGATCTGG
>CAMHZO010000263.1:0-78 GCA_946190205.1 Streptococcus mitis
ATTTTTTTTTCAAGCAGAAGACGGCATACGAGATGTTAAGGCGTGACTGGAGTTCAGACGTGTGCTCTTCCGATCTCT
>CAMHZO010000264.1:0-78 GCA_946190205.1 Streptococcus mitis
GAAGATCGGAAGAGCACACGTCTGAACTCCAGTCACGCCTTAACATCTCGTATGCCGTCTTCTGCTTGAAAAAAAAAT
>CAMHZO010000265.1:0-78 GCA_946190205.1 Streptococcus mitis
GCAGATCGGAAGAGCACACGTCTGAACTCCAGTCACGCCTTAACATCTCGTATGCCGTCTTCTGCTTGAAAAAAAAAG
>CAMHZO010000266.1:0-78 GCA_946190205.1 Streptococcus mitis
GGAGATCGGAAGAGCACACGTCTGAACTCCAGTCACGCCTTAACATCTCGTATGCCGTCTTCTGCTTGAAAAAAAAAG
>CAMHZO010000267.1:0-78 GCA_946190205.1 Streptococcus mitis
GAGATCGGAAGAGCACACGTCTGAACTCCAGTCACGCCTTAACATCTCGTATGCCGTCTTCTGCTTGAAAAAAAAAAT
>CAMHZO010000268.1:0-78 GCA_946190205.1 Streptococcus mitis
CAGATCGGAAGAGCACACGTCTGAACTCCAGTCACGCCTTAACATCTCGTATGCCGTCTTCTGCTTGAAAAAAAAAAT
>CAMHZO010000269.1:0-78 GCA_946190205.1 Streptococcus mitis
CTTTTTTTTTCAAGCAGAAGACGGCATACGAGATGTTAAGGCGTGACTGGAGTTCAGACGTGTGCTCTTCCGATCTCG
>CAMHZO010000270.1:0-78 GCA_946190205.1 Streptococcus mitis
TCAGATCGGAAGAGCACACGTCTGAACTCCAGTCACGCCTTAACATCTCGTATGCCGTCTTCTGCTTGAAAAAAAAAT
>CAMHZO010000271.1:0-78 GCA_946190205.1 Streptococcus mitis
ACTTTTTTTTTCAAGCAGAAGACGGCATACGAGATGTTAAGGCGTGACTGGAGTTCAGACGTGTGCTCTTCCGATCTT
>CAMHZO010000272.1:0-78 GCA_946190205.1 Streptococcus mitis
CTAGATCGGAAGAGCACACGTCTGAACTCCAGTCACGCCTTAACATCTCGTATGCCGTCTTCTGCTTGAAAAAAAAAT
>CAMHZO010000273.1:0-78 GCA_946190205.1 Streptococcus mitis
CCGAGATCGGAAGAGCACACGTCTGAACTCCAGTCACGCCTTAACATCTCGTATGCCGTCTTCTGCTTGAAAAAAAAA
>CAMHZO010000274.1:0-78 GCA_946190205.1 Streptococcus mitis
TTTTTTTTTTTCAAGCAGAAGACGGCATACGAGATGTTAAGGCGTGACTGGAGTTCAGACGTGTGCTCTTCCGATCTG
>CAMHZO010000275.1:0-78 GCA_946190205.1 Streptococcus mitis
CAAGATCGGAAGAGCACACGTCTGAACTCCAGTCACGCCTTAACATCTCGTATGCCGTCTTCTGCTTGAAAAAAAAAT
>CAMHZO010000276.1:0-78 GCA_946190205.1 Streptococcus mitis
TTTTTTTTTTTCAAGCAGAAGACGGCATACGAGATGTTAAGGCGTGACTGGAGTTCAGACGTGTGCTCTTCCGATCTC
>CAMHZO010000277.1:0-78 GCA_946190205.1 Streptococcus mitis
TAGATCGGAAGAGCACACGTCTGAACTCCAGTCACGCCTTAACATCTCGTATGCCGTCTTCTGCTTGAAAAAAAATAG
>CAMHZO010000278.1:0-78 GCA_946190205.1 Streptococcus mitis
TTTTTTTTTTTCAAGCAGAAGACGGCATACGAGATGTTAAGGCGTGACTGGAGTTCAGACGTGTGCTCTTCCGATCTT
>CAMHZO010000279.1:0-78 GCA_946190205.1 Streptococcus mitis
TTTTTTTTTTTCAAGCAGAAGACGGCATACGAGATGTTAAGGCGTGACTGGAGTTCAGACGTGTGCTCTTCCGATCTA
>CAMHZO010000280.1:0-78 GCA_946190205.1 Streptococcus mitis
GTAGATCGGAAGAGCACACGTCTGAACTCCAGTCACGCCTTAACATCTCGTATGCCGTCTTCTGCTTGAAAAAAAAAT
>CAMHZO010000281.1:0-78 GCA_946190205.1 Streptococcus mitis
GAGATCGGAAGAGCACACGTCTGAACTCCAGTCACGCCTTAACATCTCGTATGCCGTCTTCTGCTTGAAAAAAAAAGT
>CAMHZO010000282.1:0-78 GCA_946190205.1 Streptococcus mitis
ATTTTTTTTTCAAGCAGAAGACGGCATACGAGATGTTAAGGCGTGACTGGAGTTCAGACGTGTGCTCTTCCGATCTGT
>CAMHZO010000283.1:0-78 GCA_946190205.1 Streptococcus mitis
CCAGATCGGAAGAGCACACGTCTGAACTCCAGTCACGCCTTAACATCTCGTATGCCGTCTTCTGCTTGAAAAAAAAAT
>CAMHZO010000284.1:0-78 GCA_946190205.1 Streptococcus mitis
GGAGATCGGAAGAGCACACGTCTGAACTCCAGTCACGCCTTAACATCTCGTATGCCGTCTTCTGCTTGAAAAAAAAAT
>CAMHZO010000285.1:0-78 GCA_946190205.1 Streptococcus mitis
CGAGATCGGAAGAGCACACGTCTGAACTCCAGTCACGCCTTAACATCTCGTATGCCGTCTTCTGCTTGAAAAAAAAAT
>CAMHZO010000286.1:0-78 GCA_946190205.1 Streptococcus mitis
GCAGATCGGAAGAGCACACGTCTGAACTCCAGTCACGCCTTAACATCTCGTATGCCGTCTTCTGCTTGAAAAAAAAAT
>CAMHZO010000287.1:0-78 GCA_946190205.1 Streptococcus mitis
CCATTTTTTTTCAAGCAGAAGACGGCATACGAGATGTTAAGGCGTGACTGGAGTTCAGACGTGTGCTCTTCCGATCTT
>CAMHZO010000288.1:0-78 GCA_946190205.1 Streptococcus mitis
TATTTTTTTTCAAGCAGAAGACGGCATACGAGATGTTAAGGCGTGACTGGAGTTCAGACGTGTGCTCTTCCGATCTAT
>CAMHZO010000289.1:0-78 GCA_946190205.1 Streptococcus mitis
CAGATCGGAAGAGCACACGTCTGAACTCCAGTCACGCCTTAACATCTCGTATGCCGTCTTCTGCTTGAAAAAAAAAGT
>CAMHZO010000290.1:0-78 GCA_946190205.1 Streptococcus mitis
ATTTTTTTTCAAGCAGAAGACGGCATACGAGATGTTAAGGCGTGACTGGAGTTCAGACGTGTGCTCTTCCGATCTATT
>CAMHZO010000291.1:0-78 GCA_946190205.1 Streptococcus mitis
CTTTTTTTTCAAGCAGAAGACGGCATACGAGATGTTAAGGCGTGACTGGAGTTCAGACGTGTGCTCTTCCGATCTAAG